>QWQG01000117.1 GCA_003670925.1 Planctomycetota bacterium
AGCCCCTGGCAATTCAGGAACCGCTGACTGGTGAGCATCGCCAGCATATGTGCAAACCGCTCCAGCATGGGAGCCTTTTCGAGCTGGCCACTCACGCGACACCTCCCGGAATATTATTAAGCCCCATAGGAAAGACTTCGAACCAGCTTCGGTCGTCATTGCGAATCACCTGAGCCAGTTCGGAGGACATCAATGTGGGCTGAATGATGCCTTCGGAATCGACAAGTTCTGCCTCTCGCAGCATTCGCATGGTGACTGTGGCGAGTTTGGTTCGTGTATTTGCTGTCAGCTTTTCCAGTTCCGCATGCCAGACGGACTGCGAATCGAGGAAGTGTTCGAAGTCCGTGGTGCGGATCCGCAGATCGAGCGTCAGGTATTTCTCACGGACAACCATACAGGCAAAATCTTTCAGGATTGTGTTTCGTTTGCAGACGCTCAGCCAGAGCAGGGTTCGCTGTTCCGATATGGACCCGGAGACAATCAGCTGGAGTTGTTCGTGCGTCAGGGTCGACAGCCGCGGGATGAGTTCCCGCAGTTTTCGACGAGCCGTGCTTTCCGTTCGGGTTTGAAATAGATTGTGGTCCAGCACGACGGCCTTCGCTGCCGTCCAGTCGGCCTGCTGCAGATAGACCGCCGCCAACGCCGTTGATTCCCCCGGCATCAGCCCGCCTGCCGTAAATGACAGGTTGTATTTCTGTTCCATTGCCACAGATTTGACCACCGCTGCGAAATACCCCCCAATCGTGGCCGAGCAGTCTACACAGAATCAAGCCTTTCGGACAGGAAACGGGCTGACGTTTGCACGGCGGGCCGAGTGGTCTGAATCCTGCTCGGGTAATTCCTCCGGCCCCTTTTGCCCTTATGCATCACCTTGGTTGTCTTCTTCCAACTGTCGAATGTATTCAATGGCTTCCTCTACCGAACACACCACACGGCCCGGCAGTCGGCCTTGACGGTCGCAGGCGGCAAGGGTGTCGAGGGCTTCGTTGTCTTCCGAATTTGTGAGTCGGCGTTTTGCTCGAATGCCCGCCGTTCCGTCGTGCACGCGCTGGGCCAGTCCGTGATTTTCGATGAGCCATGTCGTGCGCTCCGAAATGTAACCCTCCAGCACGGCCAGTCCGGCGGTGATGTGGTCTAGGGGATCGATGCCCTTGCCGACATCATGCAGGAGGGCGGCGAGCAGCAGTTCTTCGTCCCACGGAAATTTTTCGCGTGTCAGTTCAAAAACCTGCAAGCTGTGGTACAGCACGTCGCCTTCCGGATGAAAATCGCGGTCTTGGCGAACGCGATCCAGCGGCAACAGCAGCGCCAAAAAATAGTGATAGCGACGATTTTCCGCGTTCGGATCGGCCTTGGCTTTGAATTCGCCATCAGCTGCGACAAGCTGCTGCAGCGACTGCCGAATTTCAAAGTCTGTCGGCATCGCTTCCGGCGGAATGTAGCTGCGGGTGAGCGACCTTGCGGCACGCCATTTCGCCTGCGTGTAGTTGGTTTCTTGGCGCGAACTCATTAAGCGTGCGGCTTCGAAACAGATTTCACGACGCAGCCGGTCTAGTTCCATGATGCTCACTTATGTTCGGAGGGAATTCGGCTTCCGTGTGGATCAGTCGCTGGAGCAGCCGTGATCTCGTCCAGTCGATCGCGGAGTTCGCGGTTAGTGAAGTGTTCTAGTTTCTCGGCCTGTCCGTGAATTCGATCCACTGCGACGCCGCCTTCGGACACGAGGTACTGTTCCCACAAGCGGTGCGAACGGACCAAGACCGAACCTAACTGACGTCCGGCTTCCGTGAGACGATAACCGCTTTCTGATGGAATCACGTGCCCCGTACGCACGTGTCGGTTCATTAACCATGCCGCGAGCCATGTGTGGGACCGCAAGACGGCACTCAGTTTCTGCGGGGACACGGCAGAATCGCGCGCGCGTTCATCCATTCTGTACAGCAACGCAATCAGGTCTTCGGACAAAATTCGCAACGCCAGTTTTTGTCTGCGCACGATGCGCACGATGACGCCATTGCGCGGTGAGACCAGCGAGGCCACAAAGAACAACATCCCCGCACACAGCGCCATCATTCCCGACGTACTGGTACTCTGAAAGCCGAATGCGTGTGGCAGAAACACGGCCGAAAGATGCCCCAATCCGGCCGACAGCATCGCGATGATGGCGCTGCAGAAGATCATCACGCCCAGCCGTTCCGTGAGCAGAAACGCGGTCGCCGGCGGCACCACAAACATGGCCACGACGAGAATGTTGCCCGCCGTTTCGAAGCTGGCAACGGCGGTCACCGCGACAATCACCATCAGCAGATAATGCATCAACCTTGCGCTGAATCCGACGCTCGTCGCTAACGCCGGATCAAAGGCGCTGAGTTTCAATTCTTTGAAGAACAGAACCACGAACAGCAGATTGACAAGCGTCACGGCCCCCAGCACGATCACGACACGAGGAATCGGTTGGCCAGCGACATTGAGCGTATCCAGCGGCGTCATTTCAATCGCGCCGTACAGCACGCAACCGGGATCAAGATCGACATGATCGGCTGCCTGCACAATCAGGACGAGACCGATGGCAAACAACGTCGTAAACACGACGCCCATCGACGCACCTTCATCGACGTCGCCGAAATTCCGAATCCATTCAGTAAACAAGGCCGTCAGAATTCCCACGATCACAGCTCCCAGAAACATGGGCCAACTGGATCGGCTCTCGCTCACGAAAAATGCCACGGCTAAACCAGGGAGAATGGCATGACTGATGGCGTCGCCAAGCAGACTCATGCGCCGCAATAACAAGAAATTTCCGGGCAAGGATGCGGCGACGGCACAGAGCATTCCGGCGAGCACAATCCAGCCGTCGTAGGCCCATGACCAGTTTTCGAGGCCACTCATGGCATTCGCCCTTGCTCGATGGTCGGATGCGGGCTGGCCACGACACCACATGACATGCGCTGTTGTGCGAGGAGTTCTTCCAATTGCACAATAAGTTCCGGTTCCAGCACATGCTCGATGGTATCCGCCGCCTGATCCACTCGAGCCGGGGCGACATCAGCCTGCGTGATCAGGTACAATTCCCAGAGACGATGCTCATGGACTAAGCGCGATGCTTCCGCAAGTCCAGCCTCCGTCAGCGACAGACGCGCATTATCGTGCCGCACCAGGAGCCCCGCGCGGCGACAGCGTTCGATCTGGCGCAAGAGGCGAAACGACGACCATGTCCGCATCGCCAAAAGTTGCGAAAACGGCATGCCGATTGCTCCCGATCCGGTTTCCGGTTCGCGGGCTTCCAGCAGTTCATACATGCCGCGCAGAAGATGCTGCCGATCGACCGATCTGTTCAGATCCCATCGCCGCGCAATGCGGACCAGCACGCCGCGGGAGCGACCAAAGAGCAAGCTTAAGAAAAACAAACAGCTGCACACGATCACGATCATGGCACCGGACGGCAGATTTGGAAATACGGCACTCATTGCCGATCCTGCGAGACCGCCGCCGCCACCGATGCCTGACGAAATCAACATCATGCGTTTTAGGTCATGCGTCCAAAACCGCGCAGCTGCAGCGGGGATCACCAACAACGCGATCATCAGGACGAGCCCTACGGCCTGCAGGCCAATGATGGTCACGATGACGACCAAGGCCATGAGCAGCAGATCTAGGAAGAACACCGGGTAGCCCCGCGCCCCCGCGAAGCCTTCGTCGAAGCAGAGCAGCGTGAGTTCTTTATAAAGTAACGCGATGATGATCATGGAGAGTAAGCCGGCTGTCGCGATAAGTTGGGCATCGCTCGCAATCATCGAAGCCGTCTTGCCGTAGATGAACGATTCCAGTCCTGCTGCATGGCCTGACGGTACCTGTTGTACGATCGTCAGAATGGCGATGCCAGCCCCGAAGAAAACGCTGAGCACAATCGCCAGGGCCGCATCTTCTTTTAACCGTGTCAGATTGCGAATATACAGAATCGCCACGACGCCCAAAATGCCGCTCAGGGCCGCACCCGTGAGGAGGACGGACAGCGATTTTCCATCGAGACCCAGATACGGCGCGAGCAGGAACGCCAGCCCTACGCCCGGGAGTGTGGCGTGACTCAGGGCATCACCCATCAGCGCGCGACGCCGGAGCAGCGTGAAACTGCCCACAAGGCCCGCTGCCATGCCCAGCAATCCGGTCCCCGTCATCACGACGCGCGTGTTATAGTCCTGCACCAGCAGCACGCGTTTCCATTGTTCCCATTCGGGCCATGCGATTGACCGATTGGTGAGGGATTCTGCCACGGCAAGTAGCGGCGCAGGTAATCTGAAATCTGAGATTTGAAATCCGGCCGTGAACAGAGTCAGGAGCAGCAACACACTCACAGGGTTCGCTCCCGCCGGCGCATGGCTTCAGTGGCTTCATCAAGCAGCGTCAACCGACCGCCGTAGGTACGTTCGAGATTTTCGCGAGTGAACACGTCCTTCGTCGGACCGCAGGCCACGACCCGCATGTTGAGCAAGACCACCGCATCAAAATACTCCGGCACCGTCGGTAAGTCATGGTGAATGACGATCGCCGTTTTTCCAGCCTTCCGCATGTCACGCAGAATCTCCACGATGGCTTTTTCGGTCGCCGCATCGACCGCCGCAAAAGGTTCGTCCATTAGGTACAAATCCGCATCCTGCACGAGGGCCCGCGCCAAGAACGTACGCTGCTGCTGACCGCCTGAGAGTTGGCTGATCTGCCGATTGGCTAGGTCACTCATGCCGACTTGTTCCAAGGCCCTCAGCGCTATGTCACGATGCTTGCGCCGGACCGGCAGACACCAGCCAATTTTCCCATACAGGCCCATCGTCACGACATCGAGCACACTGATCGGAAAATCCCAATCGACGCTCTCGCGCTGCGGAACATAGCCGACGCGATGACGACTCTGGCGGTAAGACTGTCCGAAAATTTCGACACGTCCCGACGCTTTAGGGACAAGATCCATGATCGCTTTTAAGAGCGTACTCTTGCCAGCTCCGTTCGGTCCCACAACGCCGACCAGTTGCCCCGGCTGCACTTCAATGTCCACATCCCAAATCACGGGCTTACGATGCCATGCCACGGTCAGATCATTCACAGCAAGCGGCAACGACGAGTTCATGGCCGCTCCTTGACTGCCGCCAATTTCCCCTGGAACCCGCCGGCAGGAACTGATCCTCCCAAGGCTCGAGCAACGGTTGTCAGATTGTGGTCAAGCATTCCGACGTAGGTTCCTTCGTAAGTGCCCTCCGCACCCATCGCATCAGAAAAAAGTTCGCCTCCGATTTTGACAGCGTGGCCGCGAGATTTGGCACCGTCGAGCAAAGCCAGCATATTCTTCTGCGGCACGCTGCTCTCGACAAACACGGCTGCCACTTTTCGTTCAACAAGCAGATCGACCAGCTCATTGATCCGCTGCAAGCCGGCTTCAGATTCTGTGGAAAGTCCCTGCACGCCGACAACTTCTAAACCGTAGGCTCGACCAAAATAACTGAACGCATCGTGCGAAGTGACGAGAATCCGGTTGGATTGCGGGATCGAGGCAATCGATGCCAGCCCATATTCATGTAAGGCTCTCAATTGTGTCCGCAATGGAATGGCGTTGGCCTTGAACTCGTCTGCCAGAGTTGCCACGTGTTCGCTTAAGGAATCCTCGATCACATCAATGCAGCTGGTCCATGCCGCAATGTCCATCCAGACATGGGGATCAGGGTGCCCACCCGATCCCTCCGGTGAAAGCAGCATTTCAGGAGGTAGGCGACTTGTGATCGCAAACACGGGGCGTTTTTCACCAACTTTGTGGAGCGTATCTTCGAGGCGACCTTCCAACATCAGGCCGCTCGAAAATACGATGTCTGCCGACATGATCTGCTGCATGTCGTCGCGCGTGGCCTTGTAAAGGTGCGGGTCAACCCCAGGCCCCATCAGTTGCTTCACGTGGGTGTGTTCGCCACCGATCTGCTGCACCAGATCTGCCACCATCCCGACAGTCGCCAGCACCTTGATCTGCTGCGCGGGATCTGACCCAACAGGCGAAGCACGGTCGGCCGCTGGCTGGCAACCTGACAGAAGAATCAACGCCACGACCGCAATGAATTGCCGCTGGGACAATCGAAAATGCCAGCAAGACGCCGAGGTAACGGTGGAGCAAAGTGTCTGCATAAAAATTATTCCCAACGCGACCGGCATCCATTTCTCTTGAATGTAGCCTTGGCTACAAAATAGACAACAGGAAGTTTACCTCCGCATTTAACATGGTCAAGTCGTCGCTTGACGCGACTGGAATGTCTCACGAATCGGAAGTTTTCGGGCTGTTTTCAGCAGAACGAGCGGTGTTTAGGCGAGCGGCAGGAAGTTTCTTACCAGAGTTGTAGCTGCATTCGCAAGAATTCAGTTGTTTGAGCAAGAGGACTGAATTCTTGCGAATTCAGCTACGGTAGTTTCATCTCTGCCGCTCGCCTTACAGTCTGAGACGGGACTATACTGCACGGGGGATCGTCTAAAACATAGAGTTTCAACGTCAATCCGAGGATCGCTGATCAGGTTTGATTTTCGGTGTGCGATCCGCGTCAACTGTTTCATGAGTCTTA
>QWQG01000211.1 GCA_003670925.1 Planctomycetota bacterium
CCTAGATTCGTCCCGCTTTGTTGTTCGATTGCCATCATGCAATGGCCGCCTGCGCATCAGGAGTCGTCCGTTTGTTCGACATGCGAGCCACGCACGTGGCGGCGTCTGTCATGGCCAGCATCAGCCAGAAGTACCGCACGTAAGACATGTGCAAAAAGATTCCCATCACGAGATATCCCGTCATTGCCAGCAGAAACGCCGACACGGTTTGTTCAAGTTCCCGTTCGGAATCCATGATCTGAGACCGAGTCCGCAGCAACGACAGAATCGTCGCCGCAAGCATGCTTAGGAACAGCATCATGCCGGGGAGTCCGGTCTCCGCAGGGATTTCCAGGAACATGCAGTGAGTTTGCCGCGAACCCTCCAGAGCTCGCAGTCCACCGATCTGTCCATATTCACGGGTGTATTCGCCGGACATATCCGGACCAACACCGAACACCGGATGATCGATTGCCATTCGTGCGGCAGCCAGCATTTCCGTAACCCGTCCTCGAATAGCTCCGTCCGGTTCTTCCTGAGTGGATGAGGCTCCGAAGATACCGAGAGCCGTTGGGACCGTCGCCAGTCGTGTTCTGTATTGAGGCACTGCGAGCAGCAAGACCAGTCCACCAATTCCCAGCAGTCCAACCTGTTTCGGTGAGACGAACTTCAATGCGAGCCCGACCATTGACATCAGCACGAAGGCAATGGCACCGCTTCTTGAAAACGTCAGCGCACAGCCCATGGCGATCAACATTGCCGAAACCATGGCAACAGAACGCAGGCCGACGTTGCGTTCGATCCAGAATCGCGACAACGCCAGGGGAATCAGCATCAGCATCACCTGAGCATAACGGTTCTCTTCACCGATTGGACCAGTCAGACGTCGCTGATGCACGGTTCCGCGTCCTTCCGCGACCTGAAATCCTGCGCCATCGGACAGTTGTCCAAAGCCACCAAGGTCAGAATCAAACGATCTTGTCGTCTGTTGGTAGACGGAAATACCTCCCATGAAAGTGCCAGCCGCGATCAGAGCCCAAACACTTGTCCTGAGGATCCTGGATGAACGCACGACGTTCGTGATTAGAACATACATCAGCAGCCCTTCGAACACCGTGCTCATCACCCCTTCAATGGCCTGGTCGGGTGCTCTGGAGAACATGGCTGATAGCAGTTGCCAGCCGACAAACGCAAGAATCCACGGCAAAGCGGGCCCCAAAACAATCCGCTGTCGCAGCAGAACAATGTTGTAGAGCAAAGGAATGATCAGCGGCGCGGGAGCGAGCATCGCGGCGATTGACGGCACACCATGGAAGTGGACCGCCACAACCATGGCATTCGAGTAGATCAGGAACAGCACCACCGGGATGGTGGCATCGGGTCGAGCCAGTACAGACACCGCAGCGGGAACCGCAAGGACCGCCGCAAGTGCGACCAGCGGCTGTCCTTCCATCACGGCACCCACGGCAATCAACCCGGCGCATAGGAACGCTAACGCGATCGCCATGAGGCGACCGTCGATGCGAACAGCCGAACTGTCCAGTGGTATTGACATGAATCAGTTTTCGGTAGCGACTGTCAGGGACTTTGTATCGAATTCCGCTCGCTGTGGTTCCCACAAGACGACTCGTTTTCCGCACAGCGATTTGTACGTCGCAATCAGGCACGCAAAGTTGACCATGCAGAAAAAGAAAGGCAGTGACAGCGGCTTCTTGCGGCCGAGTTTCGTTCCATTCAAAAGCCCGCCGAACAACGCTGCGACATAAAAGGACACCTGCCCGGCCGCCGCCAGCAGATAGAAGAGCGAGGTTTGAGCAAGCAATACACTGGTGCCAAGTAACATCAACAGCGGAAACACCATCTGGCGACGCAGGACTTTGTGTGAAAACAACTGTACAGAATAGAAGCCGTAACGCAGCGGATTCAGCAGAGTCCGCATCTGCAGGACACCGCGAAGACCGCGAGTGATGATGCGAACCTTGCGACCGAATTCCACACCGCTGCTGACAGCGACCGGTTCGTACGAAGCGGCATTGACTTCGAAAACCAACCGATAGCCTTTGGCGATGACTGCCGTTGATGTCGCAAAGTCGTCGGTCACGCCTTCGGGTACTGTGGTAAAGAGCGAACGGCGAATCGCGTAGATCGCTCCGGTCGCTGATGTGACGCTTCCGGCGAAGCTCTGCCAGTGTTTCATGCGGCGGTCGAAGTTCCAATAGCTGCGTTCACCGGCGTCTGCCGTAGATTGGCTATCGCCTTTGGAATACCGCTGGTCTCCGGCCACTCCGCCAACCGTCGGATCTGCAAATGGTCTTACGAGGGCCGTGAGCGCATCTTTGCCGAACATGCTGTTGGCGTCTGAGAAGACCAAGATCTCACCAGTGCAATGTTCAACACTCGCATTCAACGCCGCGGCTTTACCAGCGCGGGGAAGGTTTAGCACCGTGAGTCGCGGTTCGTCGAAAGTCTTCAGAATCTCGATTGTCCGGTCACTTGAACCGTCCGACGCGACAACAATCTGCACCAGTTCGCCCGGGTAGTCGAGTGCCAGCATGTTGCGAACTTTATCGCCAATGCTGTCTTCTTCATTGTGGGCGGCAATCAACACACTGACTGTTGGCGTAACGTCGCTGCGGGTGTGCGGGCGGCGACACATCCAGCTTCGCAGCCACGACAGCAACGGGAAACCGATGTAGGTGTAGAGTATGACACCGACGGCGCTCCAGAACAGAATTTCGTTCACATTCATAGCGTCACCTCTTCGAGGACATGCGATTTTGGCGATGCGGCAGTTGGTGCGTATTGAACGCTATGGTGGTAATTCATTGGCGCTTCTCCGCCACAGATGTGACTCAGAACTTTGCGAACGCCCGCATCTAGGCAGAAGTGATCTTCAACCGTTTTTTGTCCTGCGGCTCCGAATCGTCTCCTCAGGTCGGCATCCTCACACAATCGCTGCAGAGCTGCCGCAATCGCCGCCGTGTCGCCAGGTTCGGTCAACAGGCCGTTGACTTCGTGCTGCACCAATTCGGGGATTCCGGACAGGCGGCTGGAGATCACGGGAACTGCAGATGCCATACCTTCCATCAGCACGACGGGGATGCCTTCGCGACGTCCGTTCGCCGTTGGGACGCTGGGTGTGACCAGAATGTCGGCGGCCTGCAGAAGTTGAATGATCTCATGCCGATCACGTCGTCCTTCAAAGACAACGACGTCAGTCAATCCCGCCTCAGCCACCTGGCGTTCCAGCATTTGCTGATCCGGGCCATCGCCGACAAGATGCAGTTTCATCTGCACGCCGTTTTCGGTCACCGTCTTGACGGCATCAATCAGATAGGTCTGCCCTTTGACTTCGTGCAGCGTGCCTATGCACAGGACATGCAACAAGCCTGAACTCATGGCTGTCGCTGATGGTTGAACGGGACGGAAGTCGGCAGGGTTGACTCCGCAGTGAATCACCTTCACTTTGTCAGAATTCTGTTCGCCGGTGTCGTTCAGGATGGTTTGGCGGTTGTAATTCGAAATGGCGACAACAAAAGCGGCGTCGCGAACCTTCTCGCTCAGCATATGGCGATCACGATGCAGATCCGATCCGTGCGCCACAAAACTGTACGGGATGCCGCTGAATTGATGGATGATCCATGCTGCGGCAGCCGGGTGACTCGCAAAATGAGCATGAATGTGATCGATCTTCAGTTGCCTCATGCGTCGAGCCAGCGTCACGCACGTCGGAAAGACGACCAACGCACCGACGAGGAATCGCCGGCAGCCGATATTGGCTCGCACGACTGTCCAAAAAGTTCCTAACCACAGCAGCGGATGAGTCAGCAGCATGCGGAGATTGTCGCGGACGATCTCCAGCGACATCAGTGGCAAAAAGTGAGCTCGATCGACAAAGTCCACAGCCTCGGGATGCATCTTCTTCGTTTTCTCACGCCGCAGCGGAAACACTTCGACGCGAGCGCCTGCTTCTTCGGCAGCCAGCATTTCGTACAGAATGAAGGTTTCCGTAATCTTCGGAAAACGGGACATCATGTAGGCCACACGAGGCGTAACGAACGCCTGTGACACGGACTCAGATGATTGATGATTGGCTGCGATCACGTGCAACTGCTTATCATGAAATAACTATACGGAGGGAGAAAATCTGGCAGACTGCGGTTGCCTTTGTTGCTGAGGCAGCAACGATCGAATCTGAGGGAGCGCGATCAGAAGAACGACGCCAAACATCAGTCCCAGAAGTCCCGCGATACCCATCACAATGACAGGATTCGCGACGAAAGATCGTTCGCCCGGTGTTGGCGGTTCCAGTACGGACACAGCGATGCCGGCTCGACCGCCGGCGATGGCCTCGTCAACGATGTGCCACTGCTGCAGTTGAGCATGCACTGTTTCGTATGCCTCCTGTGCTCGATCAATGTCGGCCAGTTTCTGCGACTCCTTCTGCCGTGTGATTTCATCGAGATGGTTCATTCGCACATTTGTGTCGTACCGATCCTGCAGAGCCTGTTCCTGCAGACGCATGCTTTCCAGCGCCTGGCGGAGGATGCCTGGAGTTGTCTGAATCAGGCGATTCAGTTCGGCTTCTGCTGAGTCCGCATTGGTTCTGGCGGCCTGCAGTTCAGGGTGGTTTGGACCAAGCGCCTGCCGTAATTCCGCGAGTCGCGACTGGGCAAGTCGAAATCGATCCTCGACAGTGGTGGGATTCGGCATTCCTGTCCAGCCTTCGCCGTTCAAAGCAGCAAGTTCGCCTAGAACAGCATTCGCACTCGTCGTGTCCTGAGAAAGGTTCAATCCCATATCGCGGACTGCTCCCGGAGCCATCGTCAACAGGTTATTTCCCTGAGGGCTGATGCGTGCGGCAATTCGTTCCAGCGTGATTCGCCGACTTTGAGTTGTCGCCAGATTCTCATCAAGCCCGGCAAGAATACGAGCCATCGCCACCGGATCCGCGCCAGGCGCCACATGTGACTGCATTAACTGGTCGAATTCTGCCTGCAATTCCCTGAGTGTGTTTTGCAGTTCAGTGTCACGGCCGGTCAGTGCCAGCATCAATTCGTGGTGTTCTTGCTTTTCTGTGCGGACCAGATACTCGCTATAGCTGACGACAAGAGCCTTCAGGAAATCGGCCGCTTTCTGAGCATTAACGTCCGTGTAGCGAATCAAAAGGATGCTGGTACCGACGAGCGGATCGACCTTCAGGTTTTTGGTCACGTTGACAAGTCGGCTGGACAGCATGTCAACGCTGATGCCTTTGTCAACTTGTTGAACAGCGGCTTCTATAACTGCGGGGCTCTGCATGATCTCTGATTGAGTCGGCAAAAATTCTTTGTCATGCGATGGCGAACCGGCTCGCCCGTTCAGGGCAACTTCTCGAGGTTCAACAATGATCTTCGCGCTGACTTCCTGATAGGGAGCAATGCTCGCCAGCAAAGCGGCTCCTGCCACCATGGCAAGGATGGTAGCCACCAAGACGGTCTTCCAGCCTCGCAGCAGCGCACTGAGGTCGATTGCTGGTTCAGGAGTGGTTTGCTGATTGATCATTCTGTCGTTCCGTAATGCAATTTCGTGCTGATTTCTGCCGTTCGGGGCGACGAGCTGCTGTGTATTTTGGGGAATGCTGACACGTGGATGATGAGGCCGCTTAAATTACGGATCAGAATCCCTGCGTGCGCATATCCTCCCTGATGTTCCGTGTGGGAAACGTAGCACGCTCATTGGCGGACGTGGTCGCAGCACGGGCAATTCGGGGTTTGACGCGCGAGTGTTCAGGCACCTAACCCACATGATTCGCGTAACCCGCACCACCGGCGTCGAAACGATATCGACGCATTGAGTCGAAGTAGCCATCGGATCGACTGGCATTGTCAGAACCACCGAGCAGGCCCGAATCGGTTTTGGCCGAGGACCGTTCCTGATAGCCGTCGGAGTTTCAACTGATGATCCGTTCTGTGGTTAAAATGCAACCATCAATCTGTCACTCTCTTCACAGAAACCCTGTCAAAAAATCCTCCAGAGTCATACACTCATGTTGACTCGGTTTTAAGTTTTTTTGGCAAAAGTATCTCCTTAACAACACGTTCACGCTTTATTTCCGACAGGCCTGCAGGGGGGACACAGCGCATCATGGCAGTTCTTGCTTCAATCTCAAAAAGTAGTTCCGAGAGGTGGTTGCTGAATACCGGCAAGGGTGACGCGGAACGTCTCGGGCTAGGGCGTCTTTATTTCATCAGCAAACGAATCATCGATCTGGGAATCTGCCTGACGCTGATGCCGTTCGTCTTGCCGGTTGTTGCGCTCTGTGCGATTGCTCTCTGGGTAGAAAATCCCGGGCCCATCGTCTTCACTCAGAACAGAACAGGACGGGGCGGCTATCGATTTCGGATGTATAAGTTACGTACCATGGTGACGAATGCTGAAGAGCTGAAAGAACAGCTGCGGGATTTGAACGAATTGACCTTGCCGGATTTCAAGATCAGCAACGACCCGCGAGTGACTCGTGTCGGCAGAATACTCAGAAAGACGAGCCTGGATGAGTTGCCCCAGATTTTCAACGTCATCAATGGTGACATGAGCCTTGTGGGGCCACGGCCAACGTCG
>QWQG01000050.1 GCA_003670925.1 Planctomycetota bacterium
GCAAAAATCTCACGCCGATTCACCCGTGGCATCACAAAACTCCCCTGCATCCAAGGCCAAAAAACAAACACCGGCCACCTCCCTAAACTAGCATAAAAACCTCGCTTTCCTCTGTCAAGTGTCTGGCACTGTAACATGGGGCAGACAACTCCGGCCAGTCAACCCTTGGCGGATTTGGCTGCCTTCCTGCCCGAATCCGCTCGTCCGGCCCTACGCCATTTTTCCGTCCTGCGGCAGATCGCCGATGAGCCGGTGCTGCTGATTTTGCCGTTTGACGTACGTTTCGAGTAGTCTCTTGAACGAATGGCACTGCCGCTGATTTTTCTTGTTTGCGGCGCAGCGTAAAGTCGGAAAGTTCCGCTGGGATTGCAGCGGGAATTTTGTGAGGAATTCCGTCGAAAAGCAAAACAGGTATTTGGCGGACCTGCCTGTGACACGATCCTTCCTGACGGCTGGACTTTTCCTGGGGAACATTGGCAAGAAATGACCACGGAAGGTCCATGCCTTATACATCACCAGCCACATTTAACGCATCCTCATTTTCGATCTTCAAACATTCGCTCATGCAAACCGACGATCTGCCAATGGCAGATATCGTTGATGGTAATCTGTTTGAACAGGCATTCGAAAAACACGAAGTTGATTTCGGCAACGACGAAGATGTCATCTACACACCAGCAATTACGCTCTGGGCACGGGTCTCGCAAGTGTTCTTTGCAAAAGAAATGCGGAGCTACAAGACGGCTTGTAAACGACCGCGAGAACAGAGCCATCCTTTGCATCATCACATGCTTTGTTGAGTGATCGAAAATTCAGGATAGCTTATTCGGCAATGAGTCGCTCTTCCGCAGTCAGCTTTTCAAGTTCCATTCTCGTTGCCTCCGTGAGATACAAAAAACAGCAGCAACCAAGTTGGCCTAAACCACCCAAAATCGCAATCGTCCGGGACTGCAGCCTGCTGACGCATCCCAGACCCCTAATCATTCAACCCCCACGTGCCATCCCAGCGGACGAAGCCTTCGATGGCTTCATACTCAGCAAGGCCGAGTTGGTCGTATTTGCGGGCCGTGTCGGCGTTCCGGGATTCAGCCCGCTGCCAGAATTCTCGCATGTCAGCACCGGGAAACAAAGCGCGATCTTTCTGTGACTCGTGCTTGAAAATGGCGTTTCGCTTTTGCTTCACTTCCTGCGGACTAAGCGGGACTGCCATTTCAACCTGATGCACGGGCCACTCCTGCCATGCACCGCGGTACAGCCAAACTTCGCTTTCTTTAAACCACTCGTCGTTACGGCATTCATCACAGGCCAGAATAATGGCTTTCAAACAGGTTCTGTGAGTTCCATGCGGGTCTGACAAATCGCCTGCAGCATAGATCTGATGCGGCCGCAATTCGCGCATCAGGTTCACTAGAATCCTGATGTCATCCGTCCCGAGCGGTTTCTTTTTCACTCCGCCCGTTTCATAAAATGGCATGTTAAGAAAATGGAGTTTCTCATTAGGTACGCCGCAGCAGCGGGCACCGGCACGCGCTTCTCCACGACGAATGAGCCCCTTGATTTGCTGAATTTCTTTGCTGTCGATCTGTCCGGCTTGCTTATTTTTCAGATACTCTTCCACGTGATCTTCGAGTTTTTGAATTCGGTCCGACAACAGCCCGAAAGCCGCACAATAATCGGAGACAAATTCCGTGAACCGAATGGCATCGTCATCGAAGACGGCAATATTGCCCGACGTCTGATAAGCAATGTGAACGTCGTGCCCCTGAGCCGCGAGACGAATCAGCGTGCCTCCCATCGAGATCACGTCGTCATCCGGATGTGGCGAAAAACAGAGAATCTGTTTCGGGAAGATATGATCAAAGGGCTGCGGCCGATCTCCAGGGCGTTTCTTGTGTGCAGGTTTACCGGCGGGCCAGCCCATGATTGTGCTTTGCAAATGACGAAAAACCGTCAGATTGATTTCATAGGCTGAACCATACTCCGCAAGCAGATCCTGCAGACCTTCTTCGTTGTAGTCAGAATCCGTGAGTTTCAGTATCGACTTGGTCATCTTGTCCGACAGCCAGATCACGGCACGGCGAATGATGGACGGTTCCCACTGCACGTTGCTCACGAGCCACGGCAGTCGCGTCCGTGTTAAAGCCGCAGATGCGGCTGCATCAAGCAAGACATCAGTGTTGGCATGTCGCTGCAGGAACGTCGCTGGGATGGCCGGGGTGACTTCTCCTTCAACGGTCTTCGCGACAATCACAGACTTGTTTTCGCCGAATGCCAGAATGATGATTCTTTTGGCATCCAGAATCGTCCCAACTCCCATCGTGACCGCACGCCTCGGGACGTTTTCTGCTCCGAAGAAATCACTTGCCGCATCAATCCGCGTGACGCTGTCGAGCGTGATCATGCGCGTCCGCGTGGATTGATCGGAACCAGGTTCATTGAAACCGATATGACCGGTTCGCCCAATCCCCAGCAGCTGAATGTCGATCCCGCCGATTGCGGCAATTTGGGCTTCGTAGTCGCGGCAATAGTCGGCGATGTTTTCAATCGCAACGGTGCCGTCCGGCACATGCACATTTTCGGGCTTGATATCAATGTGATCGAACAGATGCTCCTTCATGAATCGCATGTAGCTTTGATGGTCTTCCGGCTGCATCGGATAGTATTCGTCGAGATTGAAGGTCACCACGTTGGCAAACGACAAACCTTCCTCTTTGTGCATGCGGACCAATTCGGCATAGATGCTGGTCGGTGTGGAGCCCGTTGCGAGGCCCAGCACTGCCGGTTTTCCGGCCGCCTTGCGGTTCTGGATGAGCGTCGCAATTTCAGTAGCCACAAGACGCGAGGCTTCCCGGGAATTTGCCAGAATCGTACATCGCAGCTTTTCGAGCTGACACAAGTCCTGTTTTTGGTTCATAAAATCCGAAATCCGTCTGTATTTTGCGAAGGAATCACCTGACGAACGCAAATTCTAGCGGCTCTCCCAACGACTTTTCATGCGAACGGGTGGACGTTTTGCAAAACGGCTCTACAACGTCGCGAGGAGCTTGACTCGCTTGGGTCAAGTGCGATTCCCGTAACTTGGACATTGATGTCTGAGAGATTCCCCCGAAACAGCCCCACTAACGATCGAGTGCTGCTTCAGAACCAACTTTCACGTGGGGGATCTTTCCCGAAGAGAACAAAACACTTGACTCTCCATCCCCCAGAAAAACGACTATGAAACAGTTTCTCGTTTGTGTCGCCGTGATTTGCTGCCCTTCCCTGCTGGTTGCCGCCGATCGGGCGGAATGGATCCAATGGCGTGGAGCGGATCGGCTGTGCGCAGTCCCCGCAGGAACCGTATGGCCGGACATGCTTGACGAAACGACGCTGGTGGAGGCGTACCGCGTTCCCTTAGAACCAAGTTATTCCGGACCTATCGTCGCGCAGGATCGTGTCTTTGTCACAGAAACTGTGAACAAGGAACAGGAAGTGGTTCGGGCGCTCGACCGTGATTCCGGAAAAGAACTGTGGCAGGTGGCATGGCCGGGGGCCATGAGCGTCCCGTTCTTTGCCGCCTCCAATGGCAGCTGGATTCGCGCCACACCGATCTTCGATGGCGAGAAGTTGTACGTGGCAGGCATGCTTGATGTGCTGGTCGCGTTGGATGGAAATTCGGGAAAAGAAGTATGGCGAAAAGATTTCAGGGAAGAGTTTGGCACAGTTGGGCAGTCGTTTGGCTTCGTCTGTTCTCCCTTGATCGACGGCGATTTTCTGTACGTGCAGACCTCAGGCGGCTTGGTGAAGATTGATCGCCAGACCGGAGCGACAGTATGGCGAGGTCTCAAGGAAGAAGGCGGCATGATGGGCGGCTCATTCTCGTCTCCCGTCATGGCGACCGTCGCCGGGACAAAGCAACTTGTCGTGCAGACGCGATCCAAACTCTGCGGAGTAGGGATGGACGCGGGGGAAGAGCTGTGGTCGATGGCGATCCCGTCCTTCCGCGATATGAACATCCTGACGCCGACCGTCATCGGTGATCGTGTATTCACCAGCAGCTACGGTGGCGGAGCCATGATGTTTCAGGTAACACGAACCGACGCCGGCTTCGCAGTGAAGGAACTTTGGAAGAACACGACAGAAGCCTACATGTCGTCACCCGTCGTCGTGGACGGAAAAATTTATCTGCATCTCCGCAATAAGCGATTCAGCTGCATCGATCCCGATTCCGGCGAATCGCTGTGGCGGACAACGCCGTTCGGAGCTTACTGGAGCATGGTCGTGAACGGTTCAAAGCTCCTGGCGCTCGACGAGAGTGGAGACCTGAGGCTGATCAATGCGAACCCTGCCGAATTTTCGCAAGTGTCCGAACGACACGTCAGCGACGCCACCACTTGGGCTCATCTTGCCGTCGCCGATGACCAAGTCTTCGTCCGTGCACTGGACGCCTTGATTGTGTATCGCTGGAAGAAGTAAATGTCGGTGTCGAAACAGATTCGGGCGTCTGAGTGACAAGTTTCCAGATGTTGATTATTGAATCGCGGGATGACTAAATATTGCTGTTCACGCGCCTACGCTTGTCACGACGGAGCGTGATGGTGACTTTCGGACTGACTGCGATTTGCTCAAAATGTTCCTAAACCGGAAAAAATCCGGCTGCCGATCCGTACGATTGTGGCGCCTTCTTCGATGGCAGGAATAAAGTCACCGCTCATGCCCATTGATAACTCGCAAAGATCTAGACCGGCGTTACGACTTGCAGCGGTTTGCTGCAGTTCGTCGCGGAGCATGCGCAAAGATCGAAACACGGGGCGAGCCTCCTCAGGATCATGCGACTCCGCCGCCATTGTCATGAACCCGTCAATTTGAACGGCTTTAGAAAAGCTTACGATCTGTGACCAGTCTCGCCTTAGTCCTTCGGCGTGGAAACCCGACTTTGCGGCTTCCTGCGACAGATTTGCCTCCAGCAGGACCCTTGGACGAATTTGGAGTTCCGTCGCCACTGCCGCTACTCGTTCCAGCAGTCGCAGGGAATCGATGGAATGAATCACGCAGGCATGTTGCAACGCAAGTTTGACTTTGTTCCGCTGCAGTTGTCCGATCAGATGCCACTCGATCTGCGGCAGCAGGACCTGTCGTTCGGCCAGTTGCTGTGGACGATTTTCGCCAAACGCCTGATGCAACGAACTTAGCGCCTCCACCCACGGCCATTCCGCATATTTCGTCACAGCAATCAGCCGCACATCGCTCGGTGACCTCCCAGAACGACCACAGGCAGCGCGCATTTGATCGTGGATCTCATTCAGATTCTGACTCAGTTGATTATAAATCGGCATCGTTATTAATCTCTCAATTGGTGATCCCGCGATCGTCATTCGGAGCGCCCGTTGGCAAGCCGTTTTCGGAGGATAGCTGCGTGGTGACGAACGTGGTCGGCAAGGATGGAGATCAGCGCTTGCGCAGTGAGATGAGAACCATTCGTTGTACCTCCGCGATCCCATGCTGCATCCGCAAGGTTGCGGATCAGCAGCAGGTTCGCCATTCGAAGCGCTTCTAATGTCGCGATGATATCAGACAAAGGCACAGGATGTTCTTCGGACGCAACGGCATATTCCTATTCGTCAAAACCGGGCAGAGGCGTTGCATCACCGCGAGCGATACGATGCAGACGATAGCCCAAGATATCCGTTTCGGGAACTAGGCCGATGTATCCCCTGTAAAACAAAGCGAATTCAGATAGATCAGGACGCATTCTTCAGCCTCCAAATATGACAAATCAGTGTACAGACTAAGGGCGGTCATGATATGTTCCGCGCAGTCGGAATTGAGTCCGGCGAGCGGAGCAGCGTGAGCCCTCCAGTACCGCGTTTTTGGACCGGCAAGCTGACGCATGCCGCTCGCCAATTGTCTCACTCATGACCGCACAGAGTATAAAACAGAAAAGGCTCGTCGGGAGGGAAACCGACGAGCCTTCAGAGTGAGTTTGCATTGCCTGAGAGGGACAACGCGATGAGAGGGACAACGCGATGAGAGGGAGACTGCGAAAGAGGAGGTGAGATTGTCCGCGGCGACTGCATCAAAACCAGTAGCTGGATTCGGTTTTGTGAGGCGTTCTAAAGATCCTCCTGCTTCTTGTTCTTTCTGCGTTCCGCTTCTTTTTTCTGAATCTGCTTCTCGAGGCGTTCGGCCTTGGATGCATCTTCCTTCTTAATTTGATCTTCCTTTTCGGCGATGTTGCACAGAATCGCCAATGACTCTTCAACCGGCTCCTGCGTAAAACAAGATCCGGCGGTGTAAGCGACACAGCACTGCTGACCAGGAATGTTGTAGCTCTGATCTAGACTCCGCATCGCAAAGGCTAGATCCTGAAGTTCACCGTTCACGGACTGGGACACCATGCTCAGTCCGGTCGTCAGTCCAACAACGCCTACGGTCCCCAGAATCACTAACTCGGCAGACAGGATTACTCCGAACTCGTCGTGCCACAAATCACGGAAAATACGCATCTCTCAATCTCCTCAACTTCCCAGAAAATACGGCTCCGATCCAAATTCCCTCTGAATTTGCCCGGTCCGATTGGATCAGTTGTGA
>QWQG01000007.1 GCA_003670925.1 Planctomycetota bacterium
ATGGACAGTCTTGTCCGTCGTGCCTTGCCCCTTCGTTCATGGCAAGCTGAGGAATCTCGGACAAGAATGTCCAAGGTACTGTTGAAACGCCGCGTACCGTGGCCGTCGGGTTTGATTCTGGCGGGCGCTCCGCAGCACCTACTTCGGCTTCCGCCTTGCCCTGAGTTCCCCGTCTGGCGAGTCGCCAGAGGCGGAACAGGACAAGTGAGCGGATGTCAAAGCGACCCTCCCACAGCCGCCCAATCAATCGCAGCAGGCAGGCCAGCTTTGCCGCACACTCACTTTCATGCGGGCAGGCGATGCCTCAGCGCTGGCTGGGCAAATTCGAAACTGGGGCGGCCAGTGCAAAAGGTATGACCGGGTTCGGGGTGGTATGACTGGTATGACTTTCGGAGTAGTTCAGGTGGTCCGCATAGATACTGCGCCAGTACGATGATACGTCGTCACAACTGCCGGATCAGGGCAATTCGACGGGTGTGGCCACACCCGCAACCATGTGTTTTCATGCTTTCCCTGAACTATTTTAGAACGTAGAAACCATATAAAACACAGGAAACGCTGCATTTATTCCAGAGGAGTGTCGGTGCTGTCGGCTCCGACATGGAAGACATCTCCGTTTTGGGCATTGACGCTGATCAGTGAGACCGATGTTCGTCCTGAGTCGATTGATTCCGATTCAAGCACCCGGTCTTTGATCTTCCACGTGACCGACATCTTCAGCCCTTCTCCTTTGCTGCCTTCATCGACCCACGTTCCGACCAGTCGATTCCAGTCGGCACGTTCCAGAACTTCGCTCAGTGTCTTCGGCTTTGCGTTGTTACCTTCATCCTCGTCGACGGGCCTGGTTTCGGCGACAGTGAGAATAAAGTCGTTACTGAACTGGCCGTTGGGATTTTGAAGCTGAAGCAAATGCATGCCAATGTTTGGGCATTGTTCGAGTTTGATCGCGATGTTTTCGCTATCTTTCAATTCAACATGACCAGGCACGCGATGGCCGTCAACAAAGACTTGAGCCTGCTTGTTAACGTGGCGGCCGCTAACCACCATCTCGGTCTGCTCGGGATACAGCACGGGAAACTTCTGCGATCCGCGTTGCTCTTCGATCGAACCGATAGTCCAGATGATCGGCTGAGGATGTTCAATGTCACAGTTTACGCCATGCTGTCCCGTCAACGTGACGATCAGCCTGCCGCGACTTCCTGCAGAAGCTCTTCATGGGACAACGACACATCTCCGGCCTTGTTGTGGTATCGAGCATCAGGCCCAAACTGCAGGTATACCGGGGCGGATGAGTCCGTGACGCCGTGGCCTTCCAGCACCACGGCTCCCTCCAGAGCCGCTGCTTCCAATGCCGGAAGCAGGTCGAGCGTCAATTTGTCAGCAACCGTTTCTTTACTCAGAGTGACTTGCCGAGCAAACGCGCCGGAATAACCAGTGCTCATTTCGAGGACCATGTCCCACACGGGGTTGAATCGTTCGCGTCCAGCCCATGAAAACCTCCAGATCTCTTCTTCCGATTGACCACGCTCCGCTACCTCGCGATAGAACGGGAACTCCACGATGTTGAGGCGTCCCTGAGGCAGGATCAGGAAGCGATCATAAGCGCCTCGCCATGTTGGCGCATCCATGCCGGTGCCTGGTGTATTGGTACTTACCAGATGCGGCATGCGATGACAGTCGCCACAGACATTCGGTTTTGGCTTGGATGGATCATTGTCACCATCGATGTGAAATAACTGGAAACCGTCGCGCGCTCGTTGAGTCACTTCGCTGGTATATGGGCGGCGTTGAGCTGGCGGGAACGGAACGGTCAACAGATACTTTGCCATGTCGTCTCGTTGCGCTGCAGACAGTCGCCCGACTTTCTTTTCGTCATTGATGAAAGACTCGTCAGAGAGAGCCATCGTCGATGCCAGTCCACCATCGATCAGATGACGGATGCTGCTGACGGGATCACCTTTCACAGAATTTGCTTCGACGCTGGTATAGATGTGGGCGCTGTTGTTGCCTCCGTATGGGTCGCCGGGAACTCCGTCCCAGTGATACGGCTCAGTGTCGCGCAGTCCGCGGACAGGCATTGTCGAACGTGGCATGATTTGATTGCCACCAGTTACAATGGGAGTTTTCAAAACCCACAGCAATTGATCGGTGTGACCATCGGGATGACAACTCGCACAGGAGAATGTTCCGGTAGACGAGGCTGCTGCCGTTTCGAACGCCATACGGCCTCGCTTCACCGCAGGGTGAGTCGGGTCGTTCAGCATGACAGTGGCCGTGACACGCGGTGCTATGCGATCAGAGAGATCCACCAGACTGACGGTATTCGCCACCGCGTTCAGCACCCATGCGGCGGCAAGCCTCCCTTCGGACTGATGCTGTAATGCAATGCCGCGAGGAATTACGTCAACGTCAATTCGCCCCAGAACATCACCGTTCTTCGCATCCACAGTGAACAGTTTGTCGGAAGCGGCGGCCGAAACGACCAGTGTAGAATCGTCTTGGCTGATTTCAATAGCAAACGGCGTCGCTAATGCCTGCCCCGGTCCGGGATGCTGAGGCGGCAGTGGTTCCAGTTCAATGAATTCCGGCGCTGCGGCTTTGTTGTCAGAGCCAAACGGTACGCGTGTAATACGATTCAGGAAAGCTCGGTTCTGCAGTTGGCTTAGGTCATGCTTCTTCGTTCCGGCTCGCCCATTCACATCATACTGCCATCCGTTCTTCACGGTTTGACGAAGGCGGTGCATGTCGGCGTCCGTTGAGCAGGACACCCAGCCATGTATTTCGAACGAGGAAGTGATAGCTGAGCAACAGCATGCTGGTCGTGGCGACGAAGACGATGGTGACCTTGATGCCGGACAGTAGCGGAAGATCACGTACGAGATACTGGATGTAAATGATCAGTGGGATGTGTGCGAGGTAAAGCCAGTACGCTGAATCCGAAAGGTATCGCAGCCAGGAATTGTGGGCCTGAAAGTGTCGATGAAACAGGCCGATCATTCCAAACGACATAATCCACGCGAGGCTGACCTGAACAATAGACGATGCAATTCTGGTAATCGCCGCAGTCGATCCCTGAAGACTCAGCCCCAGCGGAAACAGCAGAAGCGCAGCAAACGTCAGCATCCACCAAAAACTGCGTCCAACCGCAACATCGCGATCATCTGCGTCGAAGTACAGAACCCCAAATCCAAAGAAGAGGGCGTAATACGCAAACACGGCAGGAAACGGCAGAAGTCCAATCGAAGTATCCGGTCCGAAGGCTCCAGGCGTACGAGCCATCAAGAACTGTGGCACAGCGGTCAGAGGAATTAGCCACAGGAAACGGCGAGCCGACAAGATCCAGCGTGGCGACACCCTTGGAATTGGCAACACCTGCAACAACTTTACGAGAAGCGCGAAAACACAGACGTACCAGCACAGGAACCAAAGAAACCACAAATGTCCAAAAAGTGGAAAGTGCATCAACAAGTCAATAAACGAACCGAAACTGACCGCATCGACCGATAGAGATGGGACCTCGCTGCCCAGTCGTTTACTGATCAAAGCTGCGATCTTTGCCCTACCGGTTAAAACATCGTTGCGTTCGGCCGGCACTTGAAAAAGATTTGCGATATATGCTGTTGTTTCCCAGTCGACCAGGAGCAAATCCTGGGGACGCTGGCCTTCGTTGTTCCTGGCAACCAGGCTCGCATCAGACTTAAGCAATAACTCGGCGATGTTCGCCCGTCCAAAGAAGCAAGCAACGTGTAGAGGTGTTGCTCCGTTCGGATCTTTTAGCTGAACATCGCCCCCGTGAGAAAGATATTTTTCGACTGCAGCCTGATCTGCCGTGGCGACATCACCCCAAATCTTGATTTCGGAAGCAGGAGTCTGAATAGCATTTTCTGCGTCGCCACGATCCGCTGCAACATTTGCAGCCATTGTAGTTACCTGAGAACGCACGTAGCCAGACACAATCCACGTCAACGGAATAATCGTGAATAGCGCCAGCAACATGGGAATGAAAATTCGTTTGAAGCGATGCGAAATCAATTCACGAAGTCCCCGTTTCCGCCACAGCATCGCGGTGAAGAATCCACTGACCAAAAAGAACAACGGCATTCGCCAGCCATGAATAAAAGAAAGCAGCACGCCGTACCATGCACTTGCGTGAGAATCCTCTACCGCCCAGATGACCCCAATGCCTGGAATGAACGACATAATGCCATGCAGCACAACTCCGAGCAGCATCGCGAAGGCTCGTAACGCATCAAGATCATGTCGGCGTGATAGTGCCGAAGATGACGCTCCTATCATATCGGTCCCTGTGGTTCTCATTTTTGCTCCAGCTGATGCGCATGTTTTCGCAGAATCTCAGCAATCTGCTCCCGGTTGAGACCGACGGCGTCGAGGTCGCACTTCAGTCCCAGAGAACCATACACATGTTGATAGATGGCTCGCAGTTCCGTGTTCATTTCGATCGACGTTGCAGCCAGTGGAGTCAAACTATGGTTGTTGACCTTGTTCGGATCAGCTCCCGACTGCAGAAGCAGCTCAACGATTTCCTGTCGGCAGAAGAAGCTTGCCAAGTGGAGTGCGGTATCACCAGAGTGGTTCTGCGAATCAAGATCCGCATGTGCATGAATCAGGATCTGGACCGTATCAAGTTGTCCGAAAATCGCGGCTAGTATAAGCGGTGTACTTCCACCGAAGTCTTCTCTTATGTTCAGGTCAGTACCCGCCTTGATGTGTTGTTCGATGACCGAGGTGTTACCCGTCATTGCTGCCTGCCAGATGCTTACAGTTGGAACACTGTTAGATCCCTTCGGAACAACGGCCGTCAGCAAAGCCATGATCTTCGGCCGCTCAAGCTGAATCCGGGAAAGATCCAGATGTATCCTCAGTTCCTTCTCAACGCTTCGATAGAACGATTCCAGCCCGTCGCTCCATGTAACGGAAACAAGATCCATCGCATTAAATCCACGCTGGTTCCTCACGGCAGGATCGGCACCGGCGGCCAACAGTGAACGCACCAGGTCCGTGTATCCCAAAAACGCAGCCATCTGGAGCGGTACGTTTCCTTCGGCATCCCCCAGCGACACATCCGCTCCCGCAGAAAGCAGCAATTCGACAGCCGCCTGCCGATGAAACAGCGTTGCAATGTGAAGCGGCGTCAGGCCATCGTCGCACCGCGAATCTACGGGAATGTTTTTCTGCAGTTCCTTTCGAATGACAGGAAGATCGCCACGGCCTGCGGCGGCCCAGATATTCTGTTCTGACGAAGAGACGTTCACCGTCACGTGACCAAGCGACGGATAAGCCAACGCGGCTTTGGGGGCAAGATAGTTCAGCACCAGCACACCGAGCAGAATCGAGGCTGCCAGCGTCGAGAGCCCGGACGCCCACTTCCAGAATGTCGTTGACGAAGGAGATGACGATCGCGGAAGACCTGCTTCAGGTTCTTCACGCTGCTGCACAGTCAACTGGACTTCCTGACGCAAATGCGCATCGAGTTCCGCCTGAAGCAGCAACTCACCCTGTAACTTTTCGTTATTGGCGAGGCACGCCTCCAGTTCCCGCACCTCTTCTTCAGTTGTTAGCCCCAGCAGATACCGTTGAATCAATTCATTCGATGTCATGTTCACTGCACCTCCGCCAGCCTGAGACGAATGCATTCCGTCAGTTGCTCGCGAAGCCGTGCCAACAACTTATACAGCGCGTTGGGCGACTTCTTTCGACGTTCGGCCAGTTCCACAAGCGAAATGTCAGCCCGATGGGGAGCCAACAGCAGTTCACTGTGCTCCGCCGGAAACTGATTCAAACACAGCTGCATCGCCTTGCCGCGAGCCGTCGCGTCTTCCGTCGATCGGTTCTCGCCACGTTCCGCCAACCTCGCAAGCATCTCGTCACTCAGTAGTGGTCGTTGTGAACGCAGCTTCTCGACCTGTCGCAAACACTTGAACCGCAGAATCACTCTCGCCCACGGCACGAATCCATCCGCAGACTCCAATTGACCTCGCTTCTGCCACATCGTCACGCTGGCTTCCTGCAACGCCTCATCCACCAGATCCCAATCAGGAACAAGTACACGGGCGTAAGCACGGAACGCAGGCTCGTGCTTTACAAACAGCGATAGAAAAGCAGATTCCGTCAGCTCGAATTGTGGCGTTTGATCGTTCATGCATCTATATCCGGGCCAACTCTGAAACCTGCCGGACTTTTTACAAAATAGCGAAAAATTCTGATGCTGTCGTGGGCTCTGATTCGCGTCGTTTGCGGTCGGGGCCTCTGGGGCGACAATGTCGATCGTCTCAAACTGTTCCGGTCACATCGCCCGCGGTGTGTCGGACGTGTGTCGGACGAATGGCTCTAGTTTAAGCCTAACTGGTTGAAGACAGCTCACTTAACGATGCTGTCTTTTCTCGCATTCATGGATGCAATCACTCCCTGATCGATGGCTTGGGAACGAGGGGTAACTAATCCGGTAAACTGCGTCGTCTTGCACTGGTCGATAGCGTTGCTTTGACAGCGTCACTAAATTCTCGGCATGGAACGGTTTCCGCTTAAG
>QWQG01000133.1 GCA_003670925.1 Planctomycetota bacterium
ACGGTCATTCAGCTTCGGGATCTTGCGTGCAAGAACGGGCATTCCGATAATCGTCATCGCCACAGCAGCCGTGATTATCAATTGCCGCGGACGAAAAAACCAAGACGTGACCCGTGATTTTACGACCGGCGGTAGCGACGGAGGGGACGGTGCAACTTTCGCTGCTTTCTTTTTTCCTGTTCCAGAGCCCTTTGCCATGGCAAGTCAAATCCGTCCAGAGTCGATACGTTTGAGTCTGCTGAAAGATAGCGCATAAAAAGGAGCGGGGAATCGGTAGCTTTGAGATTCAGTTAAACGTCCCGGATCTTTTCGTAGACTTTGACGGGTCGGCAATCCCGTCAAACTCTGACGATGATGTGGATTGCACTCGTCCAGCAGGGAGGTGGAAGACCTCAGCTCCGTTTCAGCCGCGGCATATCGTGCATCGTGTCTCGCCTTGCAACCGAATGTCCGGGAAGGATCCTTGCGGCTGAATTTCTTAGGGGAAAACCTCTCTTGGACTCCTCGGGTTGCCGCGAATCTGCATAAACTGAATGCGACTGCGTGGTTGAGCGTGAAGATCCTGCAAATGGGTGGTAAAGTACGTGCCGAACCCAAATAGTTTGAGTTCCGAAGTTCAGGCATCTTCACCCCGATCCATCCGCTCCGGTGTCGTGTCTTCTTTGAGACGTGCCGCGTACCAGTTGACCCGTGTCGCTCAGTCAGTTCCAATTCTCGCCGGAATTGCCTGTGTTTTGCTTTTGCTGATTGGAACCGTCCCGTAATGTCTCGTCAGATTCTTGTGACCGCTGCGTTGCCATACGCGAATGGTCATATTCATATTGGACATCTTGTAGAATACATCCAGACGGACATTTGGGTACGATTTCAGAAGCTCCGCGGCCAGCGGTGTGTGTTCGTCTGTGCTGATGACACCCACGGCACGGCCATCATGATTCGGGCTCGCCGTGAAGGCCGTTCGGAAGAAGCCGTTATTGCGGATATGCGTGCGTCTCACGTTCGCGATTTTGCGAGTTTTCAAATTGAATTTGACAATTACGGCAGCACGAACAGTCCCGAGAATCGCCAACTGTGCGACAAGATTTGGGCCGCGATCCGCAAGGCCGGCCTCGTCAAGACAAAAGATGTCGCGCAACTCTACGATCCCGTCGCCGGAACATTTCTCGCCGACCGATTCGTGCGTGGGACATGTCCGAAATGCGAAGCCGCAGACCAGCCCGGCGATAACTGCAGTGTTTGTGGAGCCGCCTATACTCCAGCGGACTTAAAAACCCCTAAGAGCACGTTATCTGGGGCCGTGCCGGAAATTCGCACGGCCGAGCATCTGTTTATCGAACTGGAACGGCTGCACGAATTTTTGAATGAGTGGACTCAGGACGGGACGCATCTGCAAACGGAAGTCGCAAATTATCTCAAGGGGCATTTCCTAGGAGAGCCGTTGCGTGACTGGGATGTGTCACGCCCGGCACCATATTTTGGATTTGAAATCTGCGACAAGCCGGGGCATTACTGGTACGTCTGGTTTGACGCTCCGATCGGCTACATGGCTTCGACGCTCGAATGGTGTAACAGGCACAACGAGAACTTGGACGACTGGTGGCGAAGCGATTCAAAGGCTGAGATTCATCATTTCATCGGCAAGGACATCACTTATTTTCATACTCTGTTTTGGCCAGGCATGTTGAAGTCGGCCGACTGTAACCTGCCGCGGAAAGTTCACATTCACGGGTTCTTGACTGTGGGGGGAGAGAAAATGTCAAAGTCCAAAGGGACGTTTGTCATGGCCTCGACTTTCCTCAAGCATCTGCCCTCCGGAGCGCTACGCTACTATTATGCCAGTAAGCTTGGTACGGGTCTCGACGATATTGACATGAACCTTGACGAGTTTGTCGCACGGTTTAACAGCGATCTTGTGGGCAAGGTCGTCAACCTTGCATCGCGTTCGGCTGGTTTTCTTGCCGGTCAAACACTCAGCCATGTGTATCCCGACGACGGTGGTCTATTTGCCTCTGCTGCGGAAAAGGGCGAACAAATTGCCACCTATTACGAAGACTGCAATTACAACGCGGCGATGCGTGAAATCATGGCGCTCGCAGACAAAGCAAATAAATTTGTCGATGACCGCCAGCCATGGGCGATTCGGAAAGACCCCGCGAAGACAGACGAGCTACGTGACGTGTGTACAATCACGCTTAATCTGTTCCGACAGATCGTAACCTATCTTGCGCCTGTTTTGCCGGAACTGGTGAAGCAAACCGATGAGCTTTTACATCGCCCGCTTGCAGACTGGTCGGATTCTCAAACACCACTGACAGGAACGTCTGTCAGTCAATTCCAGCACTTAATGAAACGCATTGAAACGAAACAGGTTGAATCGATGATCGAAGAAAGCAAAGAAGTAATGGCGACGGAACAGGGATTGACGCAACAGGCAACGGCACCGGTTACTCCGGAACCACCAATCGTGGTATTCCATGCGGCGGACCAGTGGAAAGACGCTGGCGACGCGTTAGCCAATGAAGCCCTCGCTGGAGAATGTACGATTGATGATTTTGTAAAGATCGATCTGCGTGTTGCGCGTGTTATTGAAGCGAATCATGTCCAAGGTGCAAATAAGCTGTTGCAGTTGACGTTGTCGCTGGGTGGTGGCGAAACTCGGAATGTGTTTGCGGGGATCAAGGCTGCGTATAACCCGGAAGATTTAGTAGGGCGTTTGGTCATTTGTGTCGCAAATCTTAAGCCTCGACAAATGAAATTCGGTCTCAGTCAGGGCATGGTCTGTGCCAGCGGCAGTGGCGGGACCGAAGTATTTCTGTTAGCGCCGGACACCGGTTCAGTGCCTGGACAGCGGGTACATTGAGGAGCATGACCGAGAAGAACTATGCCCCTTGTCGCTGAACTCGCAATTCTTCAGGTCCGGTAATTTTTTGCTCGCTTTGAAAGAATCTTCACCCCGATGTCTCAGCAGCACCCTTCTCGCATGGGCCATCCGGTTCCGTCCGTTACGGTTCCCAGTTCCCCGCCGATTTATCAGTCGACAGCATTTGATGTGCCCGACCTCGATGTGCTCGAAAAGATTCATGCGGGAGAACTGCACGGCGACATTTATACCCGCGACAGTAACCCAAATCATACGGCCCTTGCGGAATCGATTGCGACCCTCGAGGGAACGGAAGGTGGTGCGGTATTTGCCTCCGGGATGGGGGCATTGGGAGCAATTTTCTTGTCGCTTGCCTCCGCTGGCGATCACGTCATTCTTGCTCAGGCAATCTACGGTAAGACGATGCAGTTGGCACATCGGATGCAACGATTTGGGATCAACGTCTCGACCTTTGATGCCACCAATCCGGACGAGTTAACGTCACTGGTTACCGACAGAACACGCTTCGTACTGGTCGAAACGGTTTCCAATCCACTGCTGGAAGTTTCCGATATTCGCGGCTTGGCAAACTTGCTGCCGGCGGAAATTCCACTTGTCGTCGACAGTACATTTACCACCCCGGAATTGATTAAGCCCTGTCAGCAAGGTGCGTCAATTGTGATGCACAGTGCGTCGAAGTACGTGAACGGGCACGGCGATGTGATGCTGGGGTTAGCTGCTGGCTCGGCGGACATGATGAAGCGTTTGAACAGCACTGCTAGCGTGTTTGGCCAAAACGCCAACCCATTCGAATCTTGGCTGTGTCAACGCGGCTTGAGAACACTGCCACTCCGGATGAAGCAGATCTGTCGGACGACGCAAGAACTTGCGCGGTCTTTGAACGGACATCCGAGTTTGCGACGTGTCTATCATCCGTCTCTCGAAAATCATGTGTCTCACAAGCTCGCTCAGCGATTGTATCCTGCTGGAACCGGAGGGATCTTGTCGCTTGAGCTTGCTGGGAGCGGAGCCGAAGTCGTGAACCGCTTCATGCGCGCGGCGACATCGATCCCATTTGCCCCGACGCTCGCTGACGCACGCACGACATTGTCGCATCCCGCATCGACATCGCACCGCTTTATGTCGGCCTCGGCGCGTGCTGCTGTGGGGATTTGCGATGAACTTGTACGAGTCTCGGTGGGTCTTGAATCTTTCGAACAACTGCAGTCAGAATTGTTGGCGGCGTTGGATATGATCGCCAAAACATGAAGTTCATCCATGAACGGGCGACAGACGATTTGAAGTCGCAGAGTTGCCCGTAGATTCATGCAACGTATTCAATGCAAAGCCAGCGAAAACAGCCACCGGCTCAGCAGAAGAGCATGCTGTGACTGGATGTCCCGTGTGGGCGGGTGAAAGAGGCGGTGGGGACCGTGTGGATCCTACACCCACGTATCCTGAACCTCCCGTTCAGCACCCAGTTTACGCTCAAGCAACCAGTCTGGACTCATGAGACAATAGGCGAGCCACGGGGACGGCTCGCCTCCTCGCATTTTATTGGTACACTCTGCACGATCCACCCCTGAAAAGGAGAACATGATGCCTGCAGCGTCTTTACATTCATTGTTTACGATCGATCGTTTTCTGGGCTTGTTTTGTTTGATTTTAACCACACCCGGATTCGCGCAGGACGTCGTTCTGAGATCTGATCAATTGCAGCACTGGTATCGGGGGAACATGCACACGCATTCGCTGTGGAGTGACGGTGATGATTACCCGGAAATGATCGCCACGTGGTACCGTGAGCATGGATATCAGTTTCTCGTATTCACGGATCACAATACACTCCACAATCAAGAAATGTGGATCGATGTGGAAAAGAGTAAAGGTGGTCTGCAGGCGTTCCGTAAACTGACTGATGCATTCCCGACAGACTGGATTCAGACGCGGGAAACTGCAGGTCGCACGGAAGTGCGACTGAAAGAATTTGATGCCGTGTACGAGCGTCTGGCAACAGCTCAGGAATACATCCTGATTCAAGGCGAAGAAATTACCGACACTTTCAAACGCCAGCCCGTTCACCTTTGTGCGACCAATACGCGTGAACTGCTTCCCCCCACTGGAGGTGACAGTATCGTCGATGTGATTCAGCGCAATATTGAAGCTGCCGTTTCACGACGTGAACGGACCGGAGAAGCCACGCTTGTGCATCTGAATCATCCAAATTTTGGCTATGCGATCACTGCTGAACATTTGATGCAGATCGTCGGGGAGAAGTTTTTTGAAGTCTACAATGGCCATCCCAGTGTGCAAAATTCAGGCGACGCGACACATGCATCAACGGAGCGTCAGTGGGACATTGTCAACACTTGGCGTTTAGCGAAACTTCAACTACCAGTAATGTACGGTCTGGCGACAGACGACGGGCATGATTACTTTCAGGTTGAACCACATCAGGGAGCCCAACCGGGGCGGGGATGGGTTATGGTGCTGTCCGACACGTTGACGCCGGACGCTTTGGTGATGGCGTTGGAAGCTGGGCGTTTCTATTCTTCGTCCGGCGTGACACTGGCAGAAATTCACCAGACATCGAAGTGTCTGAGAGTCACCGTTGCGGCAGAACCCGGCGTGTCATACCGCATTGATTTCATTGGCACACACACGGGATTTAATGATGTCAGTTTACCGGCAATTACCGAACCTGAAAATGTTGACAGGGTGACGCGTTGTTACAGCGCCGACGTCGGCAAGGTGTTCAAATCCGTCGAAGGGACCGTCGGGAGCTATACCTTTGAAGGTACGGAACTCTATGTCCGTGCCGTGGTGACAGCGTCTCGGAAGCACCCGAACCCATCTCAAATCGGGGATTTTGAATGTGCATGGGTGCAGCCTGTGGTGGTCTCGAACACGGTACCTGGACGCTAGGTAATGGAATGCAGGGAGCGGCAGAATCTGCCGGAGGAATGATCGGGCACGCATTACGCGTGAACTGTTTGATGTAACCGTTAAAATCGAAGCCACCGAAACAATTGGAGCAAAGTTGAAAGTCGATCAGCGACGATATCGACGATAGCGGACTATGTTCTCAACATGGAACCGTTCTGTGCGCGGCATCGCAAGATGCCACGTCGGCGTTGAAGGGCCAGGAGCGCTCTTCGACGAATGTGCTTCGTTGATCTGACTCTTTGAATAAGGTCCGGCTCGCATGATCCGTCCGAACCTGCTAAGTCTTGCCGCTGCTGCGGTGTTTCTCAGCATAGCTTCTTCTGAAGCGCTAGCTCAACATCTGCCGCAATATGGCCCCTCGGAGTACGGCGGTTTGCCGCCACAACAGGGGCAACCGCCGGTGTTTCAAATGCCGCAAAATCAATACCAAGCGCCTGTGGTGGATCACTACGTAGAGCAGGCGCCGGGGCTGTGGGACGAAAATCGTCCAATCGAGCATTTCCTGCACGAAGTCACTTCCCGCAGTTGGATGCGTCTGGAATTCATGCAGTGGTCGTTTCCGGGACCGAATTCTGGGGTCATCGGAGCCCCAGTCTCAGGCCTTCAATTTGTTCCTCCGAACAATAGTATCGAAGGCCTCAATGCGCCGATTCTGGTGAACGACAATCTCAATGGGGGCACCACCGCAGGATTCACACTGTTCCCACAGTCCAATGGCATGGAGATCTCAGATACAGCCGGCATCCGCGGCACGTTGGGCGTCGCCATGAGTGGCGGCGATCTAGAATTGAGTTTCTTTGGGTTCCAGAAGGGATACAGCGAGACCGCATTCACTGACATTGATGGGCCAAGACAGATAGCAGCATCATTAATTACGCCGGGAGGTCTGATCCCCGTTATCGACCCCGCGCTGGGTACACAGACAAATCCCAATTATGCCATTCCGCTCCTCACGGACGGCACTGTCAGCAACGTCGCAGGTTTAAATTCATTGATTTTCGATCAGTCTCTGCAGGCGACGCTCTCCTCAAAAATGTGGGGCTCAGAACTCATATTCCTGACGGATCGCTATGTACCGGGTGAAGGTTTTGGGTTTCAGTGGCTGGGTGGTTTGCGATACACGAGTCTCGATGAGGCTTACAACATCAACGGCTCCTACGAAGGTGACGCTGCGGCTGCAGATCGCACGGCCAATATCAATTCTTCGGTCATCAACAATCTCTACGGGCCGCAAGCAGGGGCTCGTTTCTCTGCGAACACGCGTTGGTTCACCCTGAGCGCGACGCCACGGATTATGATGGGCCTCAACGATACCACGGCAAGTGTTTCATCAAATATCACCGGCACTCCAGCCAGTTCGTTTGAAACTCGAAGCGTTAACTTCGGCACGGTCACCCAAGTCAATCTGCTTGCTGAAGTGCATCTAAACACAAATTTTTCGGTCTATGGTGGGTACGACTTCATGTGGCTCACTCAAGTCAGCCGCCCAGACCAGAACATTTACTACAACAGCATTCCGAGTGCAACAACGGGGTTTACCCCGGATATTCGCCAGGATGTGCAATACTCCAATTTCGCGGCGAACGGATTCAGCTTTGGTGCGGTCTTCCGATATTAATGGTGGTTAAGGCTGGGGAAGCCCGCAAGCGATGAAGATCAGAACTACTTGCTACTCAGTAGACCGGGATGAAACCCACGGCCAAGGGATGTGAGATCCCGGAGAAAGATCACCCGCGGTGGATTCTGAGTTGCATCGATCATGGCTTCAAGGCGTGTGGTTGGACCTCCTTGGTCAAAATGTCCAAGAGTCTGAAAACTAAAAATATCACCTCCAGTTGTGAGCCATGGAGCCAGACGACGGAACGTGTTGAGATCCACAAAACCTTCGCCCAATAGCCATGTCGGTGATGCTCGATTGGACATAGTTGCTGACGCCACGCCGCTGGACTCGATCGCGGGACGTTCATCGACAATACTATCCGCAATCGTCTCCGTCATGTCCGGAATTGCTAACAAGACTTCGCGGCGTGCAATGTTGATGTTGATGCGACCATCGAGAGTAGTCTCATCGACATCCGTAAAGCTGTCTTCGAAATCAGGCATTTTTTCGAGCAGATTTGCAGATGTCCACGGACTGATGAGTAGTTGCGGTGCTTCATTCACTTGGGCTTCCACTTGGGCGTCAATGACGTCGTAGATCGAACGGAATGAGTAGGCTGACACCTGATTGAGGTTCATCCCAGCACGGGTGACTGAGATGCCTTCTGGGCTGGTCAAACTGCCGGCAATAGCCTGCGCGAGTTCCTTCTGATCCACCGTGAGGCTTTTCACGGTTGCTTGGTCAGCATTCTCATTCCCCCACAGCCGATAGGCGATAATGAAGGTTGCCGTTTCAGTGTCAAAGGCTTCTTCAATCTCATCGAACAATTCGGTCAAAATACTGCCATTGATGTTGATTTTCTTGCCGGCGGTCGTCGTGTTCCGCTCTTTGCTGGATGCAGTAAAGTATTCGCGCCAGCCAGCGTCCAGAACCCCGTCCGCATTGTCGTCGGGGAGTGACTCGTTTCCGTCGTCTTCATTGGGGTCGAGCATCCCGTTTCGGTTTGCATCTTCGCCGTAAAATAATGCAGGTGTGATACCCTGAATCTGGAGCAGTTCATCGACAGATTCCAAGGGTGCGTTGCGTGCCGAATATGGTACTGCTAGCCCTTCATAGTCGGCGGATTCCGCTCCCCCAATTCGACGTTCTTCATCGCTGTCGATCCAGTCCAGGATGGCATTTGTGATTTCCTCCGTCATGCCGGGCACAAATGAAATCGCATCGTAGGGAGTTGTCGTATCGTCATCGTCGCCTTCAAATTCAGTGAGGCGATTGATATTGAATTTTGCGGTTTCACGCGCCAGACCAAACCGCACTGAAGTGCCTGCTTCTGAGGATAATTCGTTGGGAACCAAAATGGTAAATCGACATTGTCCGCGGGCGTTGTCAATTTCTGATAATATCTGACCTTGAAATAATGCGGGGTTGTGGAAAACGTCTTGGCTCTGTTGCGTCTGCAACAGTCCGATCTGAATAGCAGCGTATTCAACTGCAGATTCTGCGGCCATGCGTGCTTCCACATCGCGACCGTACATCATGGTCGCTTCTTGTTCTAGGACCATTTTGTTCATGTACGACCATGCCGCCAGTGATAGAAGAATGACCACGATGGTCACGACAAGAAGCACAAATCCGCGACGCTGTAGTCTGGCGGAGGTGACTGTCTTGGTCAGATGGGGTGATTTTTTTCGGGGAGACATCAGAGTGCGGTCTCCGGAATAAATGGCTCAGCCAGAGGCAACGCGACAATCATCCGATGTTGTGTTTCCCCGAGTGCATACGGGTCCGGAGTTTTCATCGACAATTGATCGTCTTCAGCAACCGGGTTTCGTAACGTCATGATGATCTCGATTGCCACAGGCAAACTGTTCTGAGTTGTGCTGTCCCAAGTTTCCTGCCACTCAGCACCGTCATAATATTGAAATGCAAGCTGACTTACTTCGATGGCGTCAATCGAATCCACTGCAGTAAATTCTTCAGATTTTCCAGACTGTACTGCGCTACTCATGCCGAACAAGTCGCCCGTGATGCGAACCAATCCAATAGCTCCGGTTTTCGTCCCGGCGAGACGCTTTCCAATCAACCCCGACAAACCTCCCGCACTGGTGTCGGCGACAAGATACCTGATGATCATTAAATCACCTGTTCGCTCATCAGTCGTTGTCAAACTTTGAGCATCCACGTACGCCAAATTGCTGTCCGGGCGACTGACGTAAAGCAATAATTCGTTTGCTGAGCCGACAAGGCCGTTGGTGTAGGTCAGCATTGCCGCCGTGGTGTCACTCGCAGGAGTCGGGGCGGTTGGTGCAGTCACGCCTGTTGAGGGCGAGTCGCTGGATCCCCCCGCTGCAGGGGAGGCAGCGGGCGGATTCTGCCCAGCAGTGGGGCCTCCCCCGCCGGTCGCTGGACTGCTGCCTGCACCTGTTCCCGATGCGGCATCAGTGCTCGATCCTCCAGTGGTGCCTGTCGCCGGTTCCACTGTATCTGGCTCGTCACCCACCGTCTGTTTTTTTACAAACACAATCGACTGCACATCGCGTGTCATCTGCCGCAGGAGGGTGCGAGAAATCTGCAGTCGCGTGATTTCTTCGTGACTGTCGAGTTGCAATTTGAAGTAGATATCCATCGCTGAAAATAAAGCGACCATGAGGATCGATGTGAGTCCGATAGCGATCAATAATTCGAGGAGCGTAAAGCCCGCCCGTCGTGTCACGTCTCTCATTCCCCTGCCTCCGAAAGCGCCGCGTCAATGAATAACTGCGGATCACGCATGTAACGCGTCAAGGTGAATGCAGCATTCGCATTCTTCCCATCGGGTAAATGTTCCACCGTGACCGTGATCTGAAGCAAACTTGTGGCGCTGCCGCTGGTGACTTCTGTGGACCAATGCCAGTTGCCGATTTCATCGTCTGAAAAAGTACCCTCGGTCGATGAGACGGCTTTTTCAATTCCAGAAATTATTTCGCCCATTTTTGCTTCGCAGCGAAGCACAGCTTCGGTCTTGAGTCGCGCGGAGACTTCCGATTGTCGGCCGGTGTTCAGAAGTTGCATAATCGCAGTCAACGCACCGAGAAAAATAGCGACAGAGATCAGAACCTCAAGCAGACTCAAGCCGTTACGTGCCGTCCGAAAAAGGTGCGTAGTCGCCGATGGGGTGTGATGCCTTCGGGGAAAAAGACAGACATCGAACGCCGTTACGCGTCTTCTCTTCATCACTCTTGCTCCATGATGAAGACGTTAGACGTTGAAATCGCCCCGGTTAGCCCACGCACGGAAACATCACAACTTCGTTGCTGTTCGTCCATGACACGAAACGTCTTATCCTCAGAACTGCCATCGAAGCGAAACAGAATCGGCATCGACCAATTCTTTGACGCCATCTCTCCCGCGTTGGCAAGCTTGCCAAATGCCGGCCCCTTTAATGTTTCGCTGCCAGACTTATCATTCTGACTGTAACGCAGAAATATGGTCGTCGGAAGATTGGCGGCCGTATAACTAAATTCAGCCGTCTCAGAATCAGAATTATTTGAGTTACCAATGGAGACGCCCACTTCGGCTGGGATGGCAACGAAGCACTGGCCATTCAGTTCAAAGCGAAAATGATAGTCTACGCCCGTGTCAATCGCCTGCGTGCGGGCGTTAGCCAGCATGGTGCTGACGGCATCCGCCGCCTCTTCCACACGTCCGCTCCGCACACGTTCCATCATCCCGGGAGCGACGATCGAGGTGACAGCCAAAATTATGGCCACCACGATCATGAGTTCCAACAAAGTGAAGCCGCTGCGGTCGTTGTGCTTTGGTGCAAGTACAGACGGCCATGAACCACGCCCAGCCGCGTAAGTGAGATCACGCCCTCCAACAAGAAATCTAGGTTGCTGACGGATTGCAATTGTGCAGGAGCGTTTCATCATGTCAGTCAAACCGGTTAAGCCAGTTCATGGACGAACGCCCAGCATTAAAAGATGTCGAGCGTTCGAAACGAGTCAATGCAGGGACGATTAACACGGCTTACTTGCCGTTGCTGTCGACACCCATCGACGTCCAGTTGTTTAATGGAATTCCATTCGCATTTGTGCCATCACCTTGACCATCTGGTCCTGTCGACCAAATCGCTGGTTTCAGGGCATTTTGTTGCTTGGAATGACCACCACCGCTCTTCCATTCATACTGCAGCGCGCGACCCCATGCATCCAAGGGGATTTCTCCGAGATTCGCCTTTAACTTTCGCTTCTTGTAAGTGCCGGGATTCATCAAGGCATTCCATGCGTCCTGCCCATTCCCCACGAAATATTCACCGTCATGATCCGCAGCATATGCCCCAGCGGCCCCTTCCATCTGCTTAATGGTCGCCAGCGTCGCCTTCTCGTTGGCCGTCTGCTGACTCCCGATCAGGTTTGGAACAACCATTGCGGCAATGACCAGAATGATCGCAAGCACGATGAGCAATTCGAGAAGGGTAAAGCCCGACTGACGATCACGGGCCAGTTTCAAGTGTTGATGTAAACGCATCTAAGATATGTCCTTTTGTAAAATATAATTTGAGTTGCGTTAGCAAGTCAGACGCTTGTCATTGAAAAATTGAATCCTGCTGCTCCGCGACACATTGTTGAACTCCAGACAACACTCCAAAGACCGACGCGATCTGTGAATTCGTTCCGCATTTCTCAAAATTATGCCGTTGTGGAAAGATTCAACACAGGCAACAACAGCGCCGCGATCACAAATGTCACAACAACTGCCATCACAAGCAATAATACAGGCTCCAACAACCTGACAACCATGTCGATTCGACGACTCGTGCGTTTTTCCAGATTGTCAGCAACGCCAATCAACACATTTTCGAGATTATTAGCCTCTTCGCCAACCGCGATCATTTCTATCAGATCCCTTGAAAACTGGCCACTGGATCGCAACGGCACAGCCAATGATTGACCGCTGCTGACATTGTCAGCCGCGTTGCCAATCGCCTCGGCAAGAATCACGTTGCCGCTGGCATCTTTGGCAATTCGCAACGATTGTAAAATTGGGACTCCGTTTTTCAAAAGCGTCCCCAGCATTCTGCAAAATCTAGCAACGGCCAGATTTTGCAGAATGCCGCCCAGACCGGGGATCTTCAGTTTCCACTTATCCAGATTGCGGGCTCCTTCAATCGACCGAAAATAAACGATCGTGCCCGCCCCTGCCCCAACCACGGCAAAGAGGATTAACAAACCATAGGCCTGGATCACATCACTGACCGCAAGGAGGGTTGTGGTGGCCCACGGCAAAGTTCCCTGATCCTGCATGCGTCCAAAAATTGCCGCGAACTTAGGGACGAACCAAACCATCATAATGGTGACGATGGTGAGCCCGACAGACATTAGAAACAAGGGATAAACCATTGCTCCCGTAACTTTACCCTTGAGTTCCTCCTGCTGATCATTGAAAGCCGCGATCCTTGCGAGAACATCTTCCAGAAAGCCGCCTTCTTCGCCTGCCTTCACCATGCTGACGGTCAGAAAATTAAATGTCTTCGGATGCCTGCGCATTGAATCATTCAGGCGTGTGCCGTCAGCCACCTGTTCCCGGACATCCTGGATCACAAATTTTAGCGTTGCATGCGATGTCTGGTCTTCCAGAAGTTGCAGTGACCGCAGAAGCGGAACTCCTGACTTAAGAAGATCCGCCAACTGATTGTAAAAGACGGTGAGGTATTTTGCAGAAACTCGCCGAGACCCCGTGCTGGCCTGCTGCTTTGACTGTTCCGTCAACATCACAGAAATCGGAAACAGACTCTTCGCTGCCAGACCTGCGAGCGCATCTTTTTCGCTGGCCGCCGTGAGCGTTCCTGAAACCTGTTTGCCGGTCATTGCTTTGGCTAGGTATTTGAAATCAGGCATAAGAATTCAGTCAGAACAGTGATCGGTGGCTAGCTCTCAATTTCTTCTATCAACGGGTACACGTTAAGGACTTGTTGACTTAGGGTTATGCATAAGCCGAAAGGCGCTAGCCTCGGTTGTTTTCATAATGGCTTCCGCAATTCACCCGGGGCGAGCACCCAACGGCTGATTAAATCAACAGACTGCCAACGTCCGGTTCACTCAGAACTATCTAGAAAACCAAATGCTACCGTACTCCGGCTGATACGAGTTGCGATCATACCGATTGCCATTTGGCCAGCACCTAGGATCATGTTGACTTCAGGCAACGATATCCCCGCGCGTAATTCGAACAACTTCATCAAGACTTGTCATGCCCGCCATTACCTGTTCCCAGCCACTGGAACGCAAGGTCGTCATTCCTGCCGAAAGGGTATAATCCCGAATCTCCACACTGCTGCGGCTTTCCGCGCACATGCGTTGAATGATGGCATCAGTTTTGAGTAATTCAAATACGCCAATTCTTCCGGAATATCCCGTCTCGCGACATTCACGGCAACCACGTGGTTCAAAAATTGTTTCCGGAAGCGGTTTTGGAAAGTCGGGTGGGATTTCGAGTTTCTCAACGGGCGTCGCGACTTTGCAGTGCGTGCAAAGTCGTCGCACCAGGCGCTGTGCTAAAATGCCCTCCACGGTGCTAGCGACCAGATACGGTTCCACACCCATATCGATCAGGCGGGTGAATGTACTGGGAGCATCATTTGTGTGAAGAGTGCTAAATACAAGGTGCCCGGTGAGTGAAGCCTGAATGGCCGCTTGGGCCGTTTCACCGTCTCGAATTTCTCCGATGAGCACCACATCCGGGTCATGTCGCAGAATGCTTCGTAAAGCGCCCGCAAACGTCAGGCCGATGCGGCTATGCACCTGAATCTGGCTGATACCATCCATCTGATATTCGACCGGATCTTCAACCGTAATAATCTTGATCGACGGGTCTTTGATTTCGTTCAGCGCGCTGTAGAGTGTCGTGGATTTACCGCTGCCGGTCGGACCGGTGACCAGAATAATCCCGTGCGGCAGTTCCAGCAGCTTGCGAAAAATCCCCATCACAGTCGGAGGCATGCCGACGGCCTTCAGGTCAAACTTCATGCGGGCTTTGTCCAGCAAACGCATCACGACACCTTCGCCGTGCATCATCGGAATGATCGACACACGCACATCGACCTCGCGGCCTGAAACTCGCAGTTTAATTCGTCCGTCCTGAGGCAATCGTTTCTCGGCGATGTTCAAGTGCGACATGATCTTAAGGCGAGTTACGATCGCCGAATAGAACTGGGCAATTTCCGGAGGAGTTGGCTGAACTCGCAACATGCCGTCCAGCCGATAGCGGACGCGCATCCCATGTTCCTGTGGTTCAATATGCACGTCGCTGGTCTGCAGCTTCACTGCTTCCATCAGCAGCTCGTTCACCAACTTGATGACCGATGGTGCCTGAGCCCCTTCCGCCAATTCACCGAAGTCCTCATTGATCTCTTCGAGAAGTTCGATGCCCTCTTCACTGCGCCGGCGAACAAGCTCATTGATTGTGTCGCCACCAACGCCTAGCAGTTCATGGATGCGACTGCCGAGTTCTCCGCTGCGGGTCAGAACTGGCGACAGTTTAAATCCACTCACCGTGCTCAGTTCATCCAGCCCTTCCAAGTTCAGCGGGTCTGAAGTCGCAATCACGACATGCCCATTTTCGCGATACAAAGGCAACAGCGAATGGCGATAGATCGAAGATGTGGGAAACTTTCCCAACAGCTCAATATCAACCTCGATGTCTTTCAAGTCGATATATGGCATCCCGAATTCATCGGAGAGTTTCCGAAGAATGGCGTCTTCCGTGACGGCTCCCTGTTTTACCAAGGCCTGATCAATCCGCAAGCTGCCCTGCGTCTCGCGGGCCGCCTTGAGTTGTTCACGAGTCACCAGTCCGTCGTTGACAAGTAGTTGACCAAGTTCCATTGCAGTGCTTTGTGAAGAATGCTGTTGCGATTGTCAGTTGATTGTAGAGCGGATGATCTTCCCTAGCGCAGACCCCCAAGCCTTTGGCGATGGTTGAAACGAATTGCCCGGATCTGCGTCGCTCCACCCTGAAATTAACGCCCGCCGCGTCCACCACCAAGTGGAGATGCACCACCACCTCGGCCACCGCCCATTCCACCACCGCCAAACGGATTCCCACCGCCGAACGGATTCCCACCACCGAACGGATTCCCACCACCCATGCCACCGCCACCGAACGGATTCCCACCACCTCCGCGACCACCAAATGGATTTGTAGGCGTCTGATTAGAATTGCTAGTACCGTCCGCTCTTGGCGTATTGTCGTTTGTGGAGTTGTTCGTTGTTTTTGTCGCACTCGATGTCACGCGTGGAAACATGGCAGTCAGTGAATTCTGGACCATCGTGGCGTCCGCATTAATGAGCTGCACGTAACGCACCGTGCGGTTGGCTGATTTGGAAGCTTCGTCCATTTCGACCACGAGAGATTCCACTTTCAAAAACAACGCTTCAGCTGATGAAATTACAAGTCGACTGTTCTGGCGATCAACACCGATCGTCATTTGCACTCCGGCTGGTTCTTTTTTGTTTCCACCACCTCCTCCCCCCATCAAGGCCGCCAGTGGGTTTTGCTGCTGCTGTTGCCCACCGGCAGGTTCCATAAAGGGTTTAAACGTTTCTTTGACCATTGTCGCCACATCGTCGATATCTGCATATTCAACGAGCAGTTGGCGTGGCTGCATGTCGCGCAATGATTCCGGAATTGTGGTGGAATCCAGGACTTCGAGCAGTTTTTCGGCTTCATCTACTAGCGACTGAGGGCCAGTCACCAGCAAGGAATTCGAACGGGGGTCAGGAATAATGCGAAGTGTCTGCGGGTTTTGACCAATCCCACTGAGCCCCGTCATGCTGGATACGGAATCAGTGATCGGTCGGAACATGGCTCCCAGACTAAAACCGGAACTTGCTGCAGTGTCGGTAACACTGCTACTGGGGATCAATTGTTCCAGCAACGCAGCTGCTTCAGTAGCATCCGATGCCTGCAAATAGAAAACTGTCCAACGCGTGCGGTAGGGGATTGACTGCTGCAGGAAATCCATCGTCTCTTCTAAACGATCCAAGGCGTCTTCGTCGTCGTAGATTAATAGCAACTCATCGCCGTCAACCACGATCTGGATACCATCGAGGGGACCAGTGTCACCGGACTGGCTGCTGGATCGTGGATTTTGAGGAGTCGGTTGATCACCAGCCGCTTCATCAAACCGACGTACGGCCACGTATCCTGATTGCTTTCGCAGTCCAGGACGATTTTCCGTCGTCGTTGGCGAAGGAACCTCTGCTGGAGAAGTTTCAGGCTCCTTGATCGCTTGGGGAGACGGGCGAGATGGTGTCCGCAGATCCCGAATCGGGCCCTTCTTGGATGGAGTGACAATCCGAATGGGGGTGGATTCGTTCCGTTCCCATTCACCCTGCAGATACTGCATAAATTCATCAGGATCGCGGCCGCGCAATGAATACCTTCGAATGTTCCCGCCTTCTCCCTGAGCCCGAACGCCTGTCCCGTCTTCACCTAGTTCTGCTAAGACCTTCTTGATCTGATCTACCTGAGTCGAGGTGCCTTTCACGATAATGCGATTTCCATACAGATCTGTTTCGACTGTCGGGGCAGATGTACCTTCCGAAATAAAGAGGTTTCGCAACGTGGCAGCGGCAGTCAGTGGATCCATTTTCACCAAAGGAATTACCGCGACTGAACCCGTAGACCCTGAACCGGCAGCAAAAGCCTCTACCCATTCCGATACTTGTTCATGCTGCTTTGTGGTTCCGAAAATATGCACAGTGCTCGCATTGTTATCTTCGTTGACAACCACGCCAGGCATCATTGCGTTGATACTTAATGCCGCCTGATCCGCGCGTCCACCTACCTTGTAAACGCGGAGATACGGCCCTGAAGATCCTGATCGTGTGAGCGGTGTTCCGTCGGGCAATTCCGAAATATCAATGGCCTTGATTATTTCTTCCACCAGTGCCTGATCGTCCTTCGAACCCGTGACAAACAAACTATTGGTACGCGGATCCGACATGACTTTCAGCGACGTCGCTGGGGTAGGTGGCGGCGGCGGACCACGTCGATTGTCGCCACCCCCGGCGGCACTGACGTTGAGTGCCGCTCCGGCCCCTTGCCGCATGCCAAATTGCGCTAACAACATCAACTCCGCTTCCTCGGCATCGATGTTGATCAGTGGATAGGACTTGAACAGGAGGTCTGGCGTCACATTCGCGATCGCGGCCTCCAGAAACGCATTGATCTTGCGAAGATTTGCTCCCGTGTCAGAAATAATGAGCATCCCCGATTGCGTCAACGCTGTCATTCGCGCCAAGGGCCCGGTGAGGGTTTCGACTTCCGTTGCCATCACGCCGACGTCAACCTTTTTGAGGACGATTTGCACACGCACTAGTTCGTTGTCGCCGATCTTGAAGTGCCCGCCTTCGTCCTTCGCCATGAGTTCTTCGATCGATCTGTCGGGCACAAGGATATTGGGAATCCCGTCTTTCACATTGACGCAAACCAAGAAGCCGTCTTTCCGGACTAAAGTAAATCCCTTGCGCTGCAAATAGCCGTTCATAATATCAAGCGTCTGGTCGACGTTGTATTCCTTACTGTCGAGATGGCTGAAGGTTCCATTCGGGATCTGCGCCATGTCAAGCGTATAGCCAGTACTCACCGCGAAGTCTTCAAGTACCTGCTCCCATGGAGCATACCGAAAATTGAACGTGAATTTTTCCACCAGCTGATTTTTCCCCGCGGCATCTGCCAAGCCGCCAAAACTGGAGATCACCTGCGCCCCAGGCGGAGGCGTGTCTGAATTCACCCCTGATGCCATTGGCGTCGTTCCTGAACTTGCCACATCCGTAATGGACGTGACAGGACTTTGCACAGATGCAACCCCAGCGTTCAGCGACTTCCAGAGGACGCTTTGATCTGCGTTCAGAACGACGAGGTATTTTGCCTCCCATTCTTTTTTAAACTCAGCGTTCTGTTCGTCTGTGGCACTGAAACCAAGCTTGGTGGCTGCTTCTGAACGTGCTGTATTTAATACGACCAACTGAGCCTTCTGTGCGTCAGTCAGGGACAAGTCCGCCGCGACGCGGGCGTCGGTGAGAGACCGATATCCAGCTTCCGAAATGTAGATTGATCGCAGCATTTTCAACTGCCTGCTATCGAGCAGATTCAATGCCTGCAGACCCACATCCTCCTTCGACTTCACAACGGCCTGCTTCATCTCCTCGCGAATTGCCGACTGCTCCTCCGGAGTCTTTCCCTTCATCTTTTCCAAGAAGGGCTTAAAGAAGTCCTGGGAAATCGTCCCCGCCTGAGACGATTCTTCGATTTTCTGCGTTTGAGTCTCCGTCAAACCTAACTGCGTGCGGATATCTTCACGACGCAACAAATCCAGTTCGGTACCTACGTTTGCCTGCCCAAAGGCGGAAGAGCACATCCCCAGAATTCCACTGCAAAAAACAAACAGCGGCAGTGATCGGAAAAACATGGAACAAATTTTCATTTTGAATTCCTGCAAATGACCGTGATCCGCAAAAAATCCCACAGCCAGGTACTGATCTTATGTTCAGTTTTTCGTTGATAGAATTTTATTGTTATCGGGCAAGACCTAGTACTCTTCCCGACCTTCCGGTTGAATCCGGTTTTTCATCCTGCGATTCGCTGAAATGCCGAAAGTATCCGAAGATTACGAAGAGAGTGACGATTACAACATGGACAGTGGATCGCTTTCTGAAACAATGAAACTGGTTCATTTAGAGGGATCATTCAACGTTTTCGTTGTCTCAAACCCTGTGGATGTGTGAAAGAGTCTAGAAAAATTGCAAAACAAATCGAATCGCGTGTAACGTGGCTGGGGTTCACTGAACCAAATGCGGAAAACATGTGCGGATCAGTTGTTGTGCGTTGGAAAAAATGGACTGACCTATCCAACTCGAAGTTCCGGCGAAAAGCCATTAAAATTCCCTTGCTGCTTAAAAGGGCTGGTGATCTCCTAGGGTTGGTGAAGCTAGGATCACATCAAGGGCGATGATGCTAGACAGATGTGTTTCTGACTTTTAGAGATTTTAAATGAAACTTCCACAAATTCTGCTGACTGCATCAATCGCCGGATTCCTCATCGGATCCTTGGCCTTAAATTCTTACGGCCAAGATCGTGGAGATCGAGGTGGTGGCCGTGGCGGCAGAGGTGGTGGCTTTGGTGGCGGCCCGCCGGGTGGTGGCGGCTTTGGTGGTGGCGGCTTTGGTGGTGGCCCGCCGGGTGGTGGCGGCTTTGGTGGTGGCGGCTTTGGTGGTGGCGGCTTTGGTGGTGGGCCGCCGGGTGGTGGCGGCTTTGGTGGTGGCGGCTTTGGTGGTGGGCCGCCGGGTGGTGGCGGCTTTGGTGGTGGCGGCTTTGGTGGTGGAGGCCGGTCCATGATGGACACGAACGGCAACGGCATGATTGATCAGGAAGAGATTGACCGGATGCCTTCATTCGTTCGAGATATGATGAAATCACGGGGCATCGAACTCAAACCTGGGATGAGTGCTGATGATATGCGGAATTCATTCCGGGCTGGTGGTGGCGAAAACAATGGCTGGCCAGGCGGTCCAAACAATGGCGGCAACGGCAATTCCAATCCGGAAAATGTCAAACCCCCCTTGAAACCCTACAAAATGAAGGAGAAACCCCCGATAATCCAAGCTCTCCCACCAGCATATTCCGAAGTCGATGCAGATTTTGACGGTCAACTTGGTTTGGATGAATGGATGCTGGCTCGCCGCGTTGCATTGGAGCAATTCGATGCGTTGGACACCGATCATGATGGCTTCCTAATTCCAGAGGAGCTTCAAGCTGCCGAGGCAACTGCTACTACGGCCAACGCCGCCATGGCTGTGCGGACCGAAAAGTTGCAGATTGTCAGTGCGAAGCCTGCTGCTCGTGCAGGTCGTCAGGAAAGTAAAGACGACGGCGGTCAGGGCCAGAATAACCCGAATCCCAACGGTTGGGGTGGTGGAGGGAGTGGCGATATCGTCGAACAGGCGAAATCCTCGTTCCAGCGGCTCGACGCAAATCAGGACGGTACGGTTGATACGGGCGAGTTTCAGCAAAGTAGACGCACCCGTGCGATGTTTGAGCAGGCCGGCATCCAGCAACAGGATATGAATTTGCAACAGTTCACGAAGAATCTGCAAAAGGCGACTGAAGCAGCGCAGGCCAACGGCGGCCGATAGCCACGAATTGCCTTTCAGACAAAAGCGATGGACCGCCGCGGCTTGACGCAGTTTGTGACTCCTTCAAGTTGAGCGAATCCATGTTCCATCTTTCCCAGCGATGTGCTTTGATTTTCTCGATTCTGTGCGTTACCTGTTTGGGGACCAACCTCAGTGCATCAGCGCAGGATCCCACTGTCGCGACAAAGCCTCAGAGGTTGCTTGACGTCGCCGCACCGGGCATTCGTAATTATTTGGCATACGGTGGCCATGGACTGATTCGGTTTGACATCGACAACGATCACAAATTTGTCAAGCGGATTCCGACTGGTGGCCTTGGCCGTGATGGCAAGGCAATCAACGGGAAAGGGATTTGCGCCAGTTCAACCACAGCTCGGTTGTATCTTTCGACGATTGAAACACTCCAGTGCATGGATTTGAATACGAATGCACTGCTGTGGGAAATAGCTCTCGAAGGCGGTTGTGACCGGATGTCGATCGCTCCTGATGGCCGCATCACGCATGTGCCATTCGACGTAATACGCGAGCATGCACAGGAACACATGCGCTCGAATACGATCATCGTTCCAGTGGCGAATCGGACGGATGTGCAGATCAATCGACTTCAGACTTCGAAACGCACGCTCGACCTTCGCAAGGCTCTTGTACGTCTGCACGATATGGTCGGAATTCATTCGCTCGGACGACACGCACGTGCGAATTACGTATAAGCCATCCAGGGCTGCCTCCGCCGTAATGTTGTCTGTACGACGCGCGTATGAGAAGCACTTCTCGGTAATCGTCAAGTCGAAATGCTTCTTCATTTTGTGATCGCCGATCACCTCGCCCACAGCCAGTCCGATTCCATCTTCACCATGCAGTGGCTTGCGTGCTCGCTGAGTGGCGGCGACGATCTTATCTAGATCTTTTTCCGTCGCCTTGAGCAGTTCCTCCGCGAGCGTGTTACGAGCGGTCTCCGGATGCATGCCTGCCGAACAACTGAGTTTTGATCCGGGCGAGAGAATTCGATCAGCGATCATGGCCATCACGAGGCTTCGCTCACGACACGGCCTGGCTGCGATGAACTGATCAACCCCATGTTCCGCATCGTGCCGAGGACAGCGGCGACATCCCCAT
>QWQG01000072.1 GCA_003670925.1 Planctomycetota bacterium
GAAGCCTGGCGACCGGCTGTTTACGCTGAGGTTGTTCAGTGAGTATCTGCAAAACACACAGTCGGAGTTATTCAAGGCCACCAAGGAAATACAACTGATCACGGAACAGCACGCGCGGCTTGAAGGACTCGTCAAGACGGGTGGAATACCGGAATCAAGGCTTATCGAACTCGACAGTCAACTCCGTCGTCAAAAGACTCTTATTCAATCGTATCAACAGGACTTGCTCACACGCGGCCTGAATCCAGAACAGATCCAGAGTGTTTCCGAAGGGACTTTTGTCTCCACCATCGACATCGTGGCACCTGCCGTCATTGATCACACAAAGAAAGAGAATGAAATTCAACCCGTGGCGTTTCATTCGTCCGGTGACAAAGTCGAAGGGCTTGCGTACGAGGTTGAGAAGCTGAATGTCGATCTCGGGCAACAAGTGCAAGCGGGGCAACTCCTGTCGACACTTGCCAATCATCAGTTGCTTTATATCGAAGGCCATGCCTTCAAACGCGAAGCGTCGAATCTGGCCAAGGCGGCTGAAAACAAATGGCCCATTCAATGCACATTTGCGGAGGACGATCAGATCGACTGGCCGACATTCGACCAGACACTGGAGATTCGGCACCTCGCCAATTCCATCGAGCCGACGACACGAACATTCAACTTCTTCATCCCACTTTCGAATCAGTCGCGCGCCTACGACAAGGATAACCAGAAGTTCATTGTCTGGAGATTTCGACCCGGTCAGCGGGTTCGGCTACAGGTACCTGTCGAAGAAATTAAAGATGTTCTCGTTCTCCCATCCGCAGCCATCGTTCGGGAGGGGCCAGAGGCGTATGTGTTTCAACAAAACGGTGACCTGTTCAATCGCCTGCCTGTGCATGTCCTGCACGAGGACCGACTGCAGGTTGTGCTAGCAAACGATGGCAGTGTGAAATCGGGATTGTATCTCGCCCAAAGCTCAGCGGCATCGCTCAATCGTGTCCTCAAGGCTCAGGCCGCAAGTGGCATGCGCGCCGACGTCCATGTGCATGCCGATGGTACGGTTCACGCCGCCCATTGATCGAATTGGCCTGCACCGTCACATCCTGATCCGGTCATTTGCTTGAGTCCCAACTCTCAGTCAGCAATCGAACACCTTTATGCTTGACTCTGTTATCCGCTTTGCTCTTCGTTACCGCATGCTGGTCATTGTCATCAGTCTGGCGTTGATGGTGTATGGCTCGTACCTCGCGACGCAAATGCCGATCGATGTGTTTCCCGACCTCGACCGGCCGCGCGTGATTATCATCACCGAATGTCCGGGGCTGGCGACCGAAGAAGTCGAAACGCTGGTGACGCAGCCCATCGAAATTGCCTTGCTGGGTGCCAGCGGCGTTCAGGCTGTTCGCAGTCAGTCCACTGCAGGACTCAACGTAATCTACATTGAATTTGACTGGAACACCGACATTCGCGCCGCACGGCAGACCGTGCAGGAACGACTGACAACGCTGGGCAGCGTATTGCCGGAAGGCATTTTGCCGCAGATGACTCCGCCTGCATCGATCATGGGGCAGATCGTGGTGGCAGGGCTCTATCGTCAGAATGGTCCAACGAGTGGAGTTCTGTTTCCTTTTGAGAAATCTGATCTGGTCGCCGAGCTACTACCGGATGACTCGTCGAAATCCGAAGCAGATGGTCAGGCACCTCGAGTCTCCGTGTGGCGTCCCGTTGATCGGCATCGCGTCGACTCGTGGCAATCTGTCGTTGTGGACAAAGTCGAATGGCACGTCCCGGAGCGGGCTAGTGATCTCAGTGGAATCGAACAGGATCGAGTGGCAACGATTACCGTCAACGGAAAACTTCACGAAGTGCAGTTTCCATCGGCAGCATCCCGGCAGATGGCGTTGCGAACCACGGCAGACTGGGTTGTGCGGCCGCGAATCCTGAAAGTGACGGGCGTCGCGGAAGCGTTTCTTCTGGGTGGCGACAAAAAACAGTATCAAGTCCTGATCGATCCGCCGGCACTGGTTGAGTATGGCGTCTCGTTGCAGGAAGTGGAAGAAGCCCTCAAACAAAGCAACATCAACACCAGCGGTGGATTTGCCGTTCAGGGAGAAACAGAACGCCCGATTCGAGTCCTCGGTCGACTTGGGCCGGATTCCTGGCAAGTTCTGGAAGACCTGCGAAAAGTTCCCGTCAAGACTCATGCCGATCGATCCATCCTGCTCGGGCAAGTTGCACAGTTGGTCGAAGGCCCGCAGTTCAAACGCGGCGATGGCAGCGTCAACGGCCATCCGGGAGTTGTCTTTACCGTCGTCAAGCAGCCGCATATTGACACACGGTCACTGACAGACAGCCTTGAGACGGCGTTTGCAGAAGCCGAAGCCTCCCTGCCTGCCGACATCGTGATTAACTCCGAACTGTTTCGTCTGAAGAATTTCATCGACCGAGGCATCTTTAATGTCGGCGAAGCCCTGGTCATTGGAGCCGTCCTGGTTGTCATCATATTGTTCCTGTTCCTGCTCAACTTTCGCACCACGTTCATCACGCTCACCGCCATCCCATTGTCGCTGGTCATCACGACACTTGTGTTTCGGCTGTGGGGCCATATGACGGGCACGCATCTCTCCATCAACGTGATGACGCTCGGGGGAATTGCAGTCGCGATGGGGGAACTCGTCGATGACGCAATTGTCGATGTCGAAAACATTTTTCGACGATTGAAGGAGAACAACAATCTCAAAGAGCCGCGATCGTCGCTGACGGTCGTCTATGAAGCCAGCATAGAAATCCGCAGTGCGATCGTCTTCGGAACAGCGGTTGTGATCCTCGTGTTCCTGCCGCTCTTCGCTTTGTCCGGTGTAGAGGGCCGCCTGTTTGCTCCATTGGGAGTGGCTTACATCGTTTCGATCCTTGCATCGCTCGTCGTGTCTCTCACCGTGACGCCGGTCTTGTCCTGGTATTTGCTGCCCCAATCGAAGGCAACGCATGTTGAGCATGATGGCGTGCTGCTGCGATTCTTCAAATGGGGTGCTGGCTATCTGATTCGCCTGAGCATTGCACGACCGTTGTCGCTGATGCTTTTGACATGGCTGATGGTCGCCTATGCGGGCTGGGAATTGTCGCGGCTCGGACGAAACTTTCTGCCACAATTCGACGAAGGCAGCGTGCAGATCAATCTGACGCTGCCTCCCGGGTCTTCACTGAACGCCTCGAATCAGGTTTCGGCCGTTCTTGACAAGAAACTGCAAGAGATGCAGAAGTCCGACAAGAATCCGGACGGCGCAATCCTGCATTTCGTGCGACGAACGGGTCGAGCAGAAATGGACGAACACGCATCGCCGGTCAACACGGGGGAATACATTCTCAGCATGAACCCGGACGTACAAAGTCACCGGGAAGAGATCCTTAAAAAGCTTCTCGCCGAACTTGGCGAGGAAGCTCCTGGTGTGGATATCGAAGTTGAGCAGCCGTTGGCGCATCTGATCAGTCACATGGTGTCGGGCATTTACGCTCAAATCGCCATTAAGATTCATGGTGACGATCTCGACACACTACAGCAGCTCTCAGAGCAGGTGAAACAGAATTTGCAGACGGTACCGGGATTGACACCGCCAATTATTGAGCCCATCCGCCAGACGGAAGAATTGCACATCCGATTGCGATCCGATGATCTGGCGTTTCACGGTGTGACGCGTGCCTATGTGGCTCAGATAGTACAGACGGCATTGCAGGGCGAAGTGGTATCGCAGGTGCTGGAAGGGCAGCGAAGATTCGATCTGCTTGTACGACTGGAAGAAAACTATCGCACAGATTACGCCAACCTCGGACGCCTGCGGATTGACCTGCCGAATGATCGTGGCCAGATCGAACTGCGAGAATTGGCGGATATCGGGGAAGGTTCCGGCGCAAATGCGGTCAATCGCGAGAACGCTCGCCGACGAATTGTCATCCGCTGTAACACGCAGGATCGAGACCTTGCCAGTGCCGTGGCTGAGATCCAGCAACGAGTACAAAACAACGTGGTTCTACCGGAAGGTTACTTCGTCGAATACGGCGGACAGTTTGAAAGCCAGCAGAGTGCCACGCGAACAATCGGAGTACTCGCCGCCATTTCTGTCGTGGGAATGTTTGTCGTCTTGATGATTCTGTTTCCGTCGGTGCGAGTGGTTTTGCAAATTCTGAATGCGTTACCGACGGCCTTCATTGGCGGTGTACTGGCGTTGGTGATTACTAACCAGACTCTGACAGTCGCCAGTCTTGTGGGATTCATTTCGCTGGGAGGAATCGCCGTGCGAAACGGCATTCTGCTCGTCACACACTACTTCCACCTGATGAAGGAAGAAGGCGAAGATTTTACACAGGCCATGGTTGTACGAGGCAGTCTCGAACGACTCGCGCCGGTGCTGATGACAGCACTCACGGCAGGAATCGGGCTGGTGCCGCTCGTGCTTGGAGGCCAGGAGCCAGGGCGTGAGATTCTGTATCCGGTCGCAACCGTAATTTTGGGAGGCCTCGTCACTTCGACATTTTGTGAATTCCTGATCCACCCCGGTCTGTTCTGGAAGTTTAGTGGCAAAGATGCGTTGAAACTCGCCCGCATGGGTGAGTCTGAGAATGTGTTTTGATCTGACGATTCTGATCGATGGTCTTTGATAGGAACGCTGGGTTGGCTTCCCGCAATCAAAAATCGAAAATCGAAAGTCGTCAATTTACCCCTTGTTTATTGGAGAATGACCCTTGAAGAAGTTTTGTATTTCGTTCGGTTCGATGGCTGCCATCACCGCCCTCACGTTCGTCGCGGGCTGTGGAGACGCAGAGAAGCCTGCGGCTAATACTGCGCCGCCAGTGCCTCAGCAATCCGCCTCGACCAATGACGCACCTAAACATGCGGCCCACGGAGCTGGCCCGCACGGTGGCCCAGTCGCCGACTGGGGTGGAGGCAAGTATCACGTCGAGTTCACTGTGGACCACAACACACAGGAAGCCACAGTCTACGTGCTGGGCAGTGATGAAAAGACCGCCGCCCCGATCAAGGCTGACAAAGTGACGTTGAGCGTTATCGACCCGAAACTCGAAATCGCACTCGCTGCGGTGCCGATGGACGGCGAAGCTGGCGGCACCGCATCACGTTTCGTTGGCAAGCATGAAGGTCTCGGCACCGTCCAGGAGTTCGCCGGTACTATTAGCGGCGAGATCGAGGGCACGCCGTACACGGGAGACTTCAAGGAAGAACCTCCCGAAACGCCGTAAGGCACGAATGACGGGACGTGATAGAAACATCGGTCGCTCTCCGCTATTTGATGACCTGTTTGTCAACTAGCGGAGATTTCGCATTTTTCCAGCCGTGAAAACGATGCGGCCACTCGGAGAACACCGTGATGAATCATGCCGTCATCGACAGACGACTGTTAATGTACCATCCACCCTGTTGACGGGACGACGACTGTTAAAGTACCATCCAGCGTGTCGCGTGTCCAACCCGACTGCGACGCGCATCCGATGTCTGTACGGTTTGAAGAGGGCGTCCTTCGGGAAGAAGTGACGAAGTGTGAAAACTGCGTTGAAGATCGGATATCCATCCGTCAAACTTTATCACCGTGAGGTGTGTGTGGCAACAGGGCAATGTTTCCGGGTCTGCAAACTATGGGCGATAATTTTGGGAGACTCATCGCCATTGGTGATATCCACGGTTGCAGTCATGCGCTCGACGTCCTGCTGGTGGAAATTGCGCCAACCTCATCTGACCGCTTGGTTTTTCTGGGCGATCTGATTGATCAGGGACGTGACAGCTGTGCGGTGCTGGAACGACTGATTGAATTGCAGCAACAGTGTAATGTGGTCGTGATAAAAGGCAATCACGAGGAGATGATTCTTGCGGCGCGAGAGAGCGAAAGCACGCTTCGTTACTGGGAAAACTGTGGTGGTGTTGCAACGCTGAACTCGTACCGGTTTGGAGCAGTGCTTGCCGACATTCCGCCAGAACACTGGTCACTGCTGGAATCTTGCCAGCCGTATTTTGAGACCGATGAGTTTCTTTTGACGCACGCCAATTACCTTCCCGACCACGCGATCAGCCAGACTGACGAGCATCAATTGCGTTGGGCGCTGTTTGAACCTGAAGAGATGCGTCCGCATCAGTCTGGTCGCACAGTCGTCGTGGGACATACGGAACAACGCAATTCCGAAATCCTCGATCTTGGCTTTGCCATCTGCATTGATACGGCCTGTTGGCGCCACGGATGGTTGACTGCCTTGGACTGTCATTCTCGTGTCACCTGGCAAGCGAGCCGCTGGGGTTTGCTTCGAGAATCTGCAGAGTCCACTCACCGAGGCTTGTACCCTCAGCCGTAAGCGTCCGGGGAATCCATTCTTGCCAGGGTCGGTAGTCTTGCGGCCGGTGTAATTCCGGTCTCTGGACTTTTTCTGGTGAGGTGAGTTATGAGCCAACGGGAGCAGGTTTGGCGTGAGCGGATTGAGTGGCAGCCGTGGTCGGGGCTGACGGTGGCAGAGTGCTGTGCATATTAAAGAACCATCCACCCTATTGACGGAAATGCAAGCGGC
>QWQG01000146.1 GCA_003670925.1 Planctomycetota bacterium
ACAGTCCTTTGGTATCGCTCCCACTTTGTCTTTGCGGATCTGACGGCCCGTCCAGTCCAGCAGTTTCAGGTACTGATCCAGCGTCATCGACAAACAACCCTTGTTGCTCGCACGGCGGGCTGTGGACTTCTCGCGAACCTTCCGCCGCGGCGGATCAACGGCAATCGGAGCAAGCCACCCGGCCTTATCACCGTGCTCAATGCGTACATCCAAGCAAGACACTTGGGTTGTTGCACTTATGGCATACACGTGGATAGCACGTTAATTTCCGCACTTGAATTCCCCGTGTGGATGGTTCCCGTGTTGAAAGTGGCGTGTTCTGTTCTGACGATGAGCCGCAGGGCACAAACCGGGGCTAGCGCCCTGCGGCACTCCGCGCGGCCAGATATGAGTCCAGCGAGCGGAGTGGCGTGAGCCCTCATAGTACCTCGTTTTTGTACCGGCAAGCTGACGCATGCCGCTCGCCAATTCTCTCAAGCATGACCGTGTGAAGTATAATTCGGTTGGGGGCGAACAGGGACGACAGAGCCCCGGCATGATTGTGTCGAGCGGCATCCAGAATGCTAGGTTGTGGTCCACGGCCATGTTGAAACAGCCTCTCGTGAATTCAGTGAACGACAGGTGCCAGGCACGTGACACAGACACCATTCAGACGGCGATCGGTTGCTGATATCGCGCGCGCCGCGCCGACTTCAGGTCAATCCCGCGCAGGATCATCGCCAGCTCGTGAGCTTCCAGCTCCACCGTTGTCGATGTCGAACCGGGAAGCTGCCATGTCCCGACTTCAAGTCGTTGGTAGCAGATCACAAATCCATCATCGTCCCAGAAAATCGCCTTGATGCGATCCCGCCGCTTGTTGATGAACAGGAAGAGATGTCCATCGAGCACGCTGATTTCAAACACCGATGCAATCACGCCGGTGAGTCCATCAAAGCTCTTGCGAAAGTCCACTGGCTCCGCACAGAAGTAGATTGGCAGATGTGTCGGACACGTCAGTATCGCGCGTCCTCCGCAAGTGGGCGATCCTGATTCATCTCACTGTCATTCAGAGCCGAGAGGCGACTGCGATTGTGTGCTCGACCGTTTCAAAATCTGAGATCGGTACGAAGACACGAACGCCGTTCGTCAGTTGGATCTCAATGCGTGTTGATGGTGAGGCGGTGTGGGGTACGGTTACGTGTCAGGCGATTCCCAGCAACCATTTTCATCTCGTGCTGAGGTCGCGACCGGATGTCGTGGCGGCGTGGGATGATTCTGAGGTTGCTCGGCGGTGGCTGATGCTTTGTCCTGAACGCCGCGACAAAAATGGCAGGCCCGAAGAACCGTCGGAGTTCGAACTGAACCACATTCGCAAGGACAAGGCGAGGCTGAAAATCATCCGCAGTCGGTTGAGCGATATCTCATGGTGGATGCGGTTGCTCAGCCAGAACATTGCTCAACGGGCCAATAAGGAAGATGGCGAGATCGGAAAATTCTGGCAGGCAAGATATCGAGCAGTTCGATTGCTGGACGAAACGGACATTCTGGCGTGTGCGGCGTATCTGGATCTGAATCCGATTCGAGCGGCATTGGCCGAGACGATTGAGGGCAGTGGTTTTACGTCGGCTCAGAAGAGAGCCGCGGGGCTGGTGGCTCGGACCGGCTAGAGCGGCACGATGTGGAGGCCCCCTCATCCGGCCTTTCGGCCACCTTCTCCCCCGGCGGGGAGAAGGGACAGGTGAACGTTGTCACTGTTGGATCGGCGCGTCACGTGGCACCGGTGGAACTGCGGGGAGGTGCGAGTAGGATCGGTCCATGTCTGAATAAGCAAGGCGCTCGTTGCAGTCACAAAGGTTTCTTGCTGATCTCGACTGCGAAATACCTCACCCTGCTGGACTGGACGGCTCGGCGGTTGAATTCGCGAATGTGGCCATGTGGATCGCGGGGAAATGCTCAGCGTGGCACGACAAAATTCGGTGCCCTCAGGCCGCGCCCTTGAATTCACGGGGAGCAACTTCCGCATCGCCGTCATCAGTAATCGGCAATGCATTATTCCGCTCAATTCAATAATGCCGTCTCCCCACACCACAAAATCGCAGTATGCTACGCATATTACGCATATTGCAAATTACTAGCTGCCGCCTGATCAACGAGCCCGACCTCTTGCAAACCACGCGATCCAATGGTTAAGCCTGTTATCGTGAGGGTTTTCCCGAGTGGCATGCGGGTTAGCACGTGGATAGAGTTGGCTTTGGTAGTTAAGGCAAGGTTTGCGGGATATTCCGATTGGAGTGGCGTCATGGTGCTAGCCGATTGCGACGTTATGGAGTCTCTCAATTCACAATTTGATCTCCTTGGTCGCCTGATTGACGCCACCGAAGTTCGTCATCGCGCGATCAGCAACAATCTTGCAAATGTGAATACGCCCAATTATCGACGAATGGATGTGGAGTTTGAAGAACAATTAACGCGGGAATTGTCGAGTTCAAAAAATGCCGACGGAAGTTCCCGAATGAAGGCCGAACCGGAAATGGTACTCACTCCGGGGCTGACGGCTCGAGCGGACGGGAACAACGTAGATATTGATCGTGAGATTGGACAATTGCATAAGAATGCGATGCTGCAACAAACTTATGTGCAGTTACTCAGCACCTATCTGGAACAAATGCGGATGGCCATTCAGGGCTGATTCCAGACGATCTGGTGAGGTTGCATTGTAGTGGCTCTGAATTCAAATCGAACAGGTTGGCGAGGAGGCTCAAAGATGTCAATGAATCAAATCCTTTCCGGAATGGACATTAGTGCATCCGGGTTGACGGGTGAACGTCTGCGGCTGGAAGTGGCGGCCAACAACATCGCCAATCAAGGTTCTACGAGGACAGCGCAGGGTGGACCTTATCAGCGACAACAAGTCACATTTTCATCGGCGATGGATCAAATCATGACCGCCGGCGGGAAAATGAGTCGCCATGGCAGAGGAGCGACTGAGGGTCTGAAAGGCGTCACGGTCATGGGAATTTCCAGTGATATGACACCAGGCGCAAGCATTCACGATCCCGGACACCCCGATGCCGATGCCACGGGTCATGTGCAGCAATCGAATGTGAATTTGCCGCACGAGATGGTGGATCTTGTGACTGCCAGTCGCGCCTATGAAGCCAATCTGAAGTCATTGGAAACATTTCGGCAGATGGCCGAACAGGCGCTGTCTCTGCTGAGAGGTTCGCGCTGATGTCCATGCAATCTGTGAGTGCTCCGGGACTCGTGCCTCTGTCGATCCAGAACCCTGTGCGTGACGCAAAATCGGCGAACGGGAACATGCCATTTGCGGATATGGTGAAGGGTCTGATTACCGAAACGAATCAGGAGCAACTCAAGTCGCAGGATGGCGTCCGCCAATTGATTGCTGGTGAGACGGACAGCATTCACGATGTCGTGCTGACAACATCCCGGGCAGATCTGGCTTTTCGACTCATGATGGAAATTCGCAATCGCCTGATCGCGTCGTATCAAGAAGTGATGCGAATGCAGGTGTGATCGAATTCGTTCCGCGTCTGATTATAAAAATTCCCAAGCGACAAGACATCGCCGAACGACTAAGGATTGACCAATGGCTTTCTGGATCACGTTACGAGATCAGCTACTTGCACTGTGGAATCGCTGGACGATTGCGCAGCGAGTGGGATTTTCGGCAGCGACTGTCGCGTGCGTGTCGGCGATCGTCGGTACGATGATCTGGGCCGCTCAGCCAGATTATGTCGTGATTGCCAGCCAGTTGACGCCTCAGCGTTCGACAGAAATCGCAGGCATTCTGGACACAGAACAGATTCGTTACAGCCTAAATTTTTCGGGCTCGGCCGTTTCCGTTCCAAGCAGCGATGTGGCGAATGCGCGAATGGCACTGGCATCGATATTGAGCCCGGAAAATGAAAATGAGATGCCGGCTGCAGGTCTGTTTCCCGGTTCTCCCGCAGAAGAAGAAGACCGTCGCCGTACAGGTCTTGAAAAGCAGATCGAAAAGGCTATCAAAAAAATCCGCGGGATCGTATCGGCCACGGTGAAGGTGAGTCGCCCGAATCCGAGTCCATTTGTGACGGACCACTCTCCTGTCACAGCCGCCGTCGTGATCGAACCACGGGCCGGTGACACTATTTCCGCGAGTACAGCGAACGCGATCATGGCCACCGTCTCAGCTTCGGTTCCCGGCCTGACAACAGACAACATCGTGTTGACCGATCATAACGGGCGCCAATATGGCGGTGGTGATGGGATTGAAAACGAGCTGGCGGCGCAGCAAAACTATCGACAGCAAAAAGAAGCTCTGATCAAGCATCAAATCGAAGAACATCTGAACAGAATTCGGGGCGTGCAAGCTGTCGTGATGGTCTCTGCGGAGATTGACTTTACCAAACGCACGATGACCAGTAACAAGATCGATGCCGAAGGCAAAGCGAAGATATCCACGAAGCTCAATTCTGTCGAACAGACAGGTTCGCAGGTTGGTCCGGCTCCACCTGTCGGTGCCGCAGGGAACATTACTCCACCTGCCGTTGTTGCGAACGACAAGTCGGGAATTTATAAGATGGAAGATATCGACGAGGCTTTTGTGTACCCAGAGTCGCAGGAAGAGGTCAAGTCGATCGGCGGTGATGTTCTGCGGCTGAGTGTGTCGGCGATCGTGGACCTCACAGAATCCAATGGAACAGCGGTCGCCAATCCAGATGGGACGACTGCAGGGGCCAGTCCTGACACCCTCACAGTAGAAGGCATCGAGAAGCTAATTAAGGGTGCTGTTGGCGCGAGTGAGACGCGGAATGACCTCATTACCGTGACTCTGGCCCCGCTGGTGCAGCTAGAGACCGTGGTCCCGGTCACTCCAGGTTTCGAGTGGGACAGGTGGCAACCGCTGCTGGAGTCAGTATCGCTTGGGCTGGCAGCTACGCTGGCGTTTTTCATCGGCATGATGCTGATGAAGCGAATGAAACCCATCGTTATCTCAGAGGCAACAGGACGAGGTATTCCGCTCGCCGACGCTCGTCGTCTGGCTGCAATTTCAGCGCAGGCAAAGGCAAATCCTGATGTCGTTGCGAGCATTGTGTCAGCATGGCTGAATGAACAGGAAGCGAACGTTGGGGATCCAAATTTTGCCACATCTGCGGGCACACTTCGCACACCATCTGCATCGACAGGTGGCGTATCAGGTCCAAAATTAATGAATTCGACCGCTAAGGCGGCTTAGTTTAAGACGCACGGACGGAAAATGGATCGCGAACGCCAGACATTAGAACTGCTGCAACTACTCGGCGACGAAGTCGCTGAAGGGGTTTTAGCGAGGTTACAGCCTGAGCAAGCTGCAATGCTGCGTTCCGGAATGCAGTCGGACAAGACACGACGTTCGACCATAGGACGGCAACGCGCAGTACTCGACGACTTCGATTGCTTTTTTCAGTTTGCCCTGAAGTCATGGCCCCAGACGACACTCGATGCCTTCAGGGAAAAAAATTCCAGCGAGTTGCTGGCGGCGGAGCATGCACATCGATCATCTCTGGACGTGGGTGAAGTTAGCCAGCAGGATTCGCGGTCGACCAGTGCATATAGTCAGAAGTCGGACGGATCTCCGAACTCGCACGCAGCGGATGTTAGCAATCACGGGTCGCCCCAAAAATCTTTGCAGCCAACACCGACTCTCACGGGAATTCCCCTTGAGGATTTGCAGACGCTCAGCGTGCACCAGTTGGCTCTGGCGTTGTCTTCCGAACAGCCGCGAACATGTGCCATTTTGATGAGCAATCTGCCGGCGAAGATGGCAGGCGATATTTTAGGTCTGCTCAAAGCGGAAAGCCAAAAACTCGTGATGAAAGAATTGACGAAAGAGCAGCATGCTCCAGAAGTCCTGATCGAACGGATTGCGAGAGCCACGTTTATTCGTGCGCAGCAATTACCAGCGGATGCTCCCGACACGCGAGATCATGCGGATCGGGTTGCAGAATTGCTGCGGAGTGTGCCAAAGGCTGGTCGGCGGAATATGTTAGCAGTGATCGAGGAACAGGATCCGGATCTGGCGAAGTCGTTGCTAACGCGGATCTATCGTTTCGACGACATTGCCGGACTCGCAAAGGCCGTTGTGCAGCGAGTTTTGGGAGAAATCGACAGCACGAATCTTACCACGGCACTGTTCGGCGCACCGCAGGACGTAACCGACGCCGTCTTCGCAAATCTGTCCAAGCGTGCCCGGCAGACAATTGAAGAAGAAATGCAGTTCATGTCAAACGTCAGCGAATCACGAATTCAACAGGCTCGCGACTCCATCGCAGAAGTTATCGCAAAAATTGATATGGAGAGTGAATAACAGTGCGGGGATGCTCCGCATTAACGGATTGCTTCCTGAGTTATTTTTCAACCAAACATCGTGCCGCTCATAATGCACACACATCAAATCCAACTCAAACAATCACCACGCACCGTCACCGTCGGTAATCAGATGGTCGTGATCGATGGAACGTCATGCACTAACGAAGCATCCACCGCCACACCCTCCGTAAATACGACTGTTCTCGGGAGTGGAGTTGCCCCTCGGGCAAAGTCTGTTTCCGTTGCTTCCGTGATCGCTAATCCCATTGATCGTGTGGTGACTCCGTTGTCTCGATCAACGGCAGTACCGGTGCTTTCGAACGCCGCACATGAAGTCGTCACGGCAGCAGAAGTTGGTTTGGGTGGGGTTGATCCTGAAGAAATCAGTCGGCTGCAAGGACTCCTCGTGGATGCTGCGGAAGCTGTGCAGGAACTGCAAGCCCAGCACCACCAATCGTTGGGTGAAATGCAGGAAGTGGCTGTGGAACTTGCTACTGCGGCGGCATCATGGCTGGTCGGCTACGCGATTGATCGCGACATGTTTGCGGTCGATGACCTGATCCTGAAAGCTCTGGAACATCTTGAACTCAATCAGTCTGTCAAGGTGCTGCTGAATCCTGCGGATCATAACCTGTTGCAAGCATTGCTGAGTGATCCGGTTAGCCGACAGCAACTGGAACTGGTGTCGTGTAAGAAGGACGAATCAATTCCGCGCGGCTCTGTTCGCGTGGAATCTGGCCGGCGAATTCTGTTAACGGATATGCACACGCGGCTTGAAGAAATCCGCCGCACATGGATGGAGAAACTGGATGACACTCAGATTGAACGTCGCGGAGATGGCTCAGCTTCCCGGACATTGCGCCGCTTTCCGGAACGTCGGGAAACTGCGTAGTGTTCGTGGATTGATGCGCGCCGATATGTCCGCATTCGTCGGGGAGACCTGTACGATTGCGCTTCAGACGGGCGAACAATTGATGGCTGAAGTGGTCGGCTTCGATGAAACTGAGTCGCAATTGATGTGCTTTGACAGTACGGCTGGCCTGCATCCAGGTCTCGAAATCACAACGACCGGGCACAGCCGCGCTGTGCCAGTCGGCAATGGACTGCTGGGGCGCGTCATTGATGGCATCGGGCGACCAATCGATGGTCATGGTCCTCTGCGGGTGCGCCGCTGGCGATCTGAAACCGCTACGGTGCCGGACGCCATGCACAGGACTCGAATTACGGAACCACTTGTCACGGGGCAACGCGTGATTGACGGACTGCTGACGATCGGTCGCGGTCAGCGTGTTGGTCTGTTTGCCGGGAGCGGCGTCGGCAAGAGTACGCTGATGGGTGAAATTGCCAAGAACGCAGAATCTGACGTCAACGTGATCGCGATGGTTGGCGAACGTGGCCGTGAAGTCAGACCATTCATTGAGGACTGTCTAGGCGATGTGGGGCTTGCACGGTCTGTTGTGGTCGTGGCGACGTCCGATCAGACGCCCTTGATGCGCATCAAGGCTGTGCTCACGGCGGCCACAATCGCGGAAGAATTTCGGGATCAAGGTGCGCATGTGTTATTCTTTCTTGACAGCCTGACTCGCTTGGCAATGGCCCAGCGTGAGTTAGGCTTGCTGTTGGGAGAACCTCCAGGATCACGTGGTTATCCACCTTCCGTGCAGTCGCTGCTTGCCAGCGTGCTGGAACGACTGGGTTGCGGTGCGGTCGGAGCGATTACCGGACTTATCACCGTTCTGGTTGATGGTGACGATATGGACGAACCGATCACCGATGCGGCCCGTGGAATTTTGGATGGTCACATTATCCTCAGTCGCAAAATAGCCGCTCAAGGCCATTACCCGGCGGTTGATGTGCTGCCAAGCGTTAGCCGCGTTTTCCGTGAAGTCACCTCAGATGAGCATCAGCAGAATGCGACCAAACTTCGCGCATTGCTGGCCACACACGCGGATGTCGCAGACCTCATTCAGATTGGGGCATACAAAGCGGGAACTTCGCCACAAGTAGATCGCGCTGTTCAGATCATTCCTGCGGCCAAACGATTTCTACAACAGACAGTCAATCAAAAAGCCGGATGGCTGGAGACTCAGGCCCAAATGAAGACCCTTGCTGCGGCTTGGCCTTGGTGAGCAGAACGCCGCTAGCCGCTGGTAACTATCTCGTCATATAACATCCGACACCTCAATTCGCTCCGCAATTCACCATGAAACGATTTGCCTCACGATACGAACGAATTCGCCACTTGAGGGCTCAGCAGGAAGATGTCTGCCGGGCTGCCGCTGCGGCGCGCAATACCGAACGAGCGGTCGCGGAGGAACGTCGGAACGAAATTCGCCAGTGGCTGGATACGTTTCATCGAAATGCGGCACGCGATCTGGCAAATGGTCTGAGTGGTGGGGTTCTCGTTTCCATGACCAGCATGATGGATCACGGAGCGCAAACACTGCAGGCTGCGGACGCAGCCCTAAAAACGGCTGAAGAACACTTGAGATTGGCTCTGCTGCAGCATCGCCATGCTCGAGCGGAATTGAAGATTATGGAAGAAGTTATCCATCGGGAACAAGCAGAACATCGACGCGAACAACTGAAACGTGAAGAAGTCCAAATGCAGGAACAAGCATCGCAGGCTTATTACCGGATGCAGGAAATAAGGAGTGAGAAATGAAGAAAACTCTTGGCTTAATATTGTATGCGGCAACAATTTTTGGGGTGACAGCTGGAATCGGCATGTTCATGCTGAAAAAATCGACAGCGCCTTCCGCGGATGTGACGAATAGTGGTGATCAGCACGGCGACTCCACCGTTGTTGACGATACCCATGCCCCAGCGAACTCGGCCGCAGGGGAGCATGCGCCGCATGGTGCAACTGTTGATGCTTCATCGTCGCACGCAGATTCTAGCAGGGAGTCTGATTCACATGCGCACGCTGAAGTTGAAGCCGATCAACAGCTTCCAGTGGCAGTTCGCAGTTCCCCCATGAGCGTTGAAGAGATCGTCCGCATGGGATTGAGTCTGAAGTCGCGTGACGAAATACTGCGACAGCGAGAATCGTCTTTGAAAGATGCGGAATCCCAGCATCGACTGATTCAGACGGACGTGGAAGGCGCACAACTGCAAGTGGAAAATCTGCTCACTCAGGCAAAGGATCAGCGTGCGGCGATCGAGGAACTTGTTCAGCGAATGAACACGCAAAAAGACGGAATCGGCAACGAACGATTGGCAATCGTCAGCGAAAAGAAACAGCTACAAGTTGATCGCGAAACGCTCGATGCGGATCGCAGACAACACGATGCCCAGAAAACTGCGTTCACTTCAAGCGAAACCGAACTTGCTCTCAAACGTAAGGCACTCGACGAAGATCGAAAGACGTTTGACACTGACCGCAACAAAATCACGGTTGATGGCGACAAACTCAACAAGGATCGTGAAGCATGGGTGAAAGAAGTTGAACGCACAACGCATGAGTCACAGCAACTGAAGATCGAGAAGGAAGAACTACGAGTCGAACGCGACCGGCTTGAACAGGACAAACGCCTTCTTGCCAGCATGCCCGGCGGAGATACGCTGCCGTCCGTCAAGAAACCAATTGACGCCGTATCCAAAAAACAGAATCTTAAAGAACTCACTGAGATGTTTGAAGGCATGACTCCTGAGTCGGCCGCTAACGCCATTAAAACATTAGCAGCAGATGGTGAATCCGACATGGTAGTGGATGTTCTTGTGAAGTTGGAACAGCGTAAAGCGTCTGCCATTCTAGAAGCGATCCCCGATGAAAAACTTGTGAGTGAGTTTCTGGTGAAAATTAACAATCTCAATAACCAGCCGAAGGCCGCGAAGAATTGATTCACAAGGCGTGATGTCCCAAAAGACATCCGTCCGATAAGACGTATGGGCCCCCTCGGGCTTTCTCTTCGTCGACCGACCACATTCAAACGGATTAAATTTCATGGAGACACTCAACGTTGTGGAAATCGGGCAGGATTTCCTGCTGACGACCATGTGGCTTTCCGGTCCGGCGATTGTTGTCAGTCTTGTCGTCGGCCTGTTGATCAGCCTCGCACAGACGGTGACCAGTGTGCAGGAGCAAACGCTGTCGTTTGCTCCCCGCATTGTCGCAGTCGGCGTGGTGATGCTTTTAACGTTGCCGTGGATGCTGCAACAGGCGTCCGCGTTTACGATGCGGATGATGGAGCGGTTACTGCAGGTGACGCAATGATCGATTTCGACAACATCTTCCCCGAAGCGATCGTTCTGGCGTCACTGCTCATCTTTTTTCGCGTGAGTGCCTTCATCGCCTTCCTGCCGCCCTTGAACGGTCAGGGAGTGCCCTCCACGGTTAAGATCGGACTGTCCGTGGCCATCACATTTCTGCTGGCAAATCGCTACGCTAGTAGCCTAGGAGTTTGGCTCGATTTGTCTGGCAGTGGTGCCGGGGCATGGCTGAAACTGGCTTTTTTGGGCATTCGCGAAACGGCGTTAGGGGCTGGTTTAGCGTGGCTGTTCAGTCTTTGTCTCGTGCCTGTCCGGATCGCCGGTGCTTGGATTGCTCAGGAAATGGGATTGACGCTCGGTGGACTGTCGTCACCGATGGACCAACAGCCAAGCAATGTCATTTCAACCATGCTGGAAGCTTTCAGCATTATCATGTTTTTCATGCTGGACTTGCACCATCTCATGCTCTTTTCTTTGGGACAATCGTTTGCGATTCGTCCGGCAGCAGGCGCATGGTCAATGCCGTCGTGGGAAACGGTCGTGTGGAGCGTGACGCATGCCGTGGACGATGGCTTTGTGATTGTGGCTCCAATCGCAATCCTGCTCTTCGTCGTATCCCTTACGATCCTGATTACGATGCGGACGGCACCCCAATTCAACTTTATGTCTTATGGGACGACATTGCGACTAGGTGCCGGTCTGTGTGGGTTGATCATGTTTCTACCAGAAATCTGTGGAGCCGTTCAGCAGTTGCTCTATCGCGTGGATCAGGGAGTGACAAGCTGAAATGTCAGACGTAGAACACAACGGTACCGAAGCGCCAACACCAAGGAGACGTGAGCAGGCGCGCGAAGAAGGTCAGGTTGTCCTCAGCACAGATCTGACGGCCGCCGTTGCCCTGCTGACGGGCTCCGCGATTCTTCTGTGGACGGGCAGTGCGCTTGCCGCGCGTCTCATAAATGGATTTCGGGAGTGGCTCACGGACGTTCCCAGCACAGAATGGAATGCATGGAACGTGACGCTCAGTGCGCGGTGGATGTCGGCAGAACTCGTCGGAATTTGTGGGGTATTTGTGCTGGCAATCCTGACCGTCGGCGTGGCATTTGGATTCGCCCAAGTCGGATTTGTGATGTCGTTCAAATCTTTGGAGATCAAATGGGATCGGTTAATACCTGAAAATCCGTTCTCAAAATTAATTTCGATAGATTCTGGAATCAAAGGTGTTTTGAACGCGATGAAGGTTACGCTTCTCTTGGGCATTTCGATGCTCATGCTCTGGATGCGACGTGGCGAGTTGTCAATCCGCAACTTTGGATCAATCGACGCTGTCGCTGCGTACGCATGGCGACTTGGCCTAATTATTTGTCTCGCGATGTCTGGCGTTTCTGTCGCCCTGGCCCTCACGGACTATCTGATCAAGTGGTTCCGTCAGGAGCAGAAGCTCAAAATGACGCGTGAAGAAATCAAACAGGAACAGAAAGACGATAGCGGTGATCCGCACGTCAAAGCGGCTGTTCGCAGAAAGCAAAGAGAGGCGCGTAAGCAGCAGTCGGTGAAGGATGTACCAAAGGCTGATCTGATTTTGACAAACCCGACGCACTTGGCGATCGCGATTCAGTATCAACCTGGAAAAATGCGGGCTCCACGAATCGTCGCCAAAGGTGCCGGAGTCTTCGCGCAAAATATCATTCGGATTGCCAAAGAAAACAAGATTCCTGTCATGGAACGTAAACCACTGGCACGGGCCCTGTACAAAATCGTCGATGTTGGCCAAGAAATTCCGTTCGAATTTTTCCGCGCGATCGCCGAGATTTTGGCCCAGATTTACAAAGCAAAAAATGGGGTAAAGACGCGCGTCTAATTCTCTTTGGATTTGAGAGATGGTGTCTTTCATTTAAGATTTTGGAGGTTCTATGGACATCGCAACGATTGTCGGTCTGCTGACAGGGCTGATCATGGTTGGTTCGGCGATGTGGCTTGGCGGTGATGCATTACCGTTTATGCATGGGCCGTCCCTGCTGATCACGTTTGGCGGAACGTTGGCCGCTATGCTTATTCATTTTCCGGCATCCCGCGTACTCAATGGGTTTGCGGTTGCACGCAATTGTTTTGTATCATCGTTGTCGGCACCGACGGATGTGCTGGAGCAGTTTCGACACTTCGCGTTGGTCGTGCGGCGCGGCGGATTGCTAGCGCTGGAACCCATCATTGAACAGCAATCGGATCCGTTTTTGAAATTCGGATTGGAGCTCACTGCGAGCGGAGTTGCTCCCGAGACACTCACCGTGGCACTGCAGCGCGAAATTCACACGATCGCCCAACGACATGCTTCTGGTCGGCAGCTTTTTGAAGTCATGGCGTCGGCGGCTCCGGCATGGGGCATGATCGGGACGCTGATCGGACTCACACAGATGTTGAGTCATCTTGACGATCCAAAACAAATCGGTTCAGGCCTAGCAGTCGCGCTTCTGACCACACTCTATGGCGCGTTGTTTGCGCATCTATTTTGTATTCCGCTGGCCGGAAAACTAGATGCGAGGCATACCGAAGAAGCGACGATTCGCGACATCATGCTGGCAGGATTTTTGGCACTTCAGGAAGAACACTCTCTCGGCCTGATCGAAGAACGACTCCGGGCGTGGATTCCGCCGCAACAGCGAAACGACGTGGTTTCTGCCCAGACAAAGGCCGCGTAGTGTTCCCATGAAATTACTCGACTCAATTCAACAACCATCAACCCTTTACGCTACGACATGGCAGTCTGTGGGACCGGGGATCCTCGTTGCGCTGATGTTTGTCATCGTGGCTTCTGCAGCAATGTTTCGCGAGCAGTCAGCGGTGGCAGGCAGTGCGGATCGAAAGATGCGCGGTGGTGCGATTTTCGACCGAGAATTAAAGGGCCTGAATTTGGGTGATAATCTCGCAGTCAGTCACGGTGTGCAGTTTCAACTTCCGCTCGCACATCTGCGAGATCCTAACGGTCGCCTGACGCCGAACGGTGACTCCTTGTTTCGGCTGCTGGCACGGCGAATGAAATCTCTCTCGCTCACCAGCATGCTCACAGCACATTCAATTGAAGATGCAAAATTTGCAACTACGCTTGCCACACAGATGTTCCGCGAAGTTTCCCTGGAAGCGACGCAGGTACGCATTAGTTTTTCTCCGGTTTCAATGGCTGGTGCTCCGGCATGTGATGCAGTGTTAACCTTGACGATTACGCGACATGAAACGCTTAAGGGAGATGCCAAATGACGTCGTTTCGCTTTCGCTTCTATCATCCAACAACGCTAACCTTGCTGAGTGGACTGGCGATAATTGTCGTGGCAACTTTGGCACTGACCTCAATGGCACAAGATCAGTCAGGGCATTCAGTCGCGCTCGTCTCGAAGTCGCTTCGTGATGAAATGCGGATCCGCGACGATGGACTTACGTTAATCCCGTGCGCTACGGCACAGGCTGCCGTGGTGACGGAACCACGTGTACTAGGCCCGCTTGTGGTCTCGTTTGGTCAGGTGAAAAACAATCCCAATCCTCCGCGGGATTTCGCGCACCTATGGTCTGAACTCCAACGGGTTGCTGGGCAGTGTGCAATCGACGCACCAGTGCAGGAAGTTCGGATTGATGTGATGAACGCCGATGTTGAATCTATCGTTTGGATAATCCAGCAAGCTTACGGTTTGGCGAACACTCCACAAGGCTTGGGCGACAGGGTGCAGGCGGAAATACAGACTTGGGCGACTTCGCCGACGCCGACCGCATGGAGCGCCGCAATTTCTGAGGCAAACCGTCTGCGTGACAAGGTCCTCCAAGAGTTATCATCCACAAATACGTCGCAAATTTCGCTCGGATCGTCAGCCGCTCTGTGGCCAGAGGCGAAGCGTGCGCGCCCGGCGATGACAATCGTGTTGCGGTTTCCGTTGATTGACACTTCTGGGGCGTAGCGAAATTCATGGCTGTCGCGCTTGCTCGAGAACGACGTGGTGTAAGTCTAGCCTAAATTTGACCGCTGCTCACTTGTTCCAGCTTTGCGACTGTCTCGAGGCGGTTTCGGAGGAAATGAGGTCGCCGAATGCGGTGTTGGATCCGATGCAAAACTCGTTCAGCCTGAATCACCGAATGCTCGGCTACGTCAGCTGAAAAACCCACGACGGAGCCGATCCCGAATACGCCGGAACACCATGTCTCCAGATGAGCGGCACACCAGAGTTGACCATGTTCATCAGGCTCGATCCCAATGGCTGGCAAGCCCAGATGCTCGGTAAATCCTACCGTCCTGCGGCAGTCCAAAATCTGCTGATCGTCGAGCGAGACCGATGCGTCATCCGTCAGCCCGAGTTCCGCTGGATGATGCACGATCTGCACGCCCGCATCTTCGGCCAATTCGAGTAGGTCGCAGTCGTTGTTTTCACGCGATACTAGGCTAGTGTGTACGCCAAACAAACTCAGGAACGATGCCAGTCCGGCACCAAAGTCTGCGCCTCCTAACACAATCAATGACTCAGGAAGATTCTGTCCTTCGAAAAATGATTCGACGCGACGGAATGGCAAAAGTCCGAGTGGACGATGCACGGCGGCGCGACGCACGCCAGTCCCAATCACGATGTTGTTCGCATTCACGATGGTCCGCTGACAGGAGATCCCACTGGTGATGGCCACACTGCTGCGACTCAGAAAACGTGGTTCCCCTAGAAAAACGTCCACACCCAATCGCTCCAATAATTCAATCGCTTCTGTGGTTTCCGAGCTAATGGCACCGGCCAACAGGCGTTGCAGCAAACGCGGCGTGCCGCTGCGGCGGAGGAGTGAACGGCGGCTTGCGGTGTAATCGACAGAGAGTTCCGTGACAAGTCGTCGGAGTGCCTGTTCCATCATCCATGACGAATGACGTTGTTCTGGTAACGCCATCGCGGCTCGCTGCCCCGCACCGCTGGCAATGCATGCCATCTCGATCGCTGCTTCGTCGTTTCCAATAATTGCAATGTCATATCGCATGGTATCACTGTGCCTCTCAAGGCGTGGACCTCAGGCCTGAAATTCGGTTCGATTCCAGTCCCATGAGGCTAAATTCGCTGCTTTCAACTGCGTAAAACAGGCAGTTCAGGAGGTTTAATCGGCAGTCTTCTGATCGCTCCTGACACAAAGACCAGAGAAGTAAGGAAAGATGAATAAGACATTGCGTGGAGCATGGGTTGTGCCTATTCTGACACTTGTTCTATGCTCTGTTCTCGCTGCCGATCACGCGCAGCCAATCAATTAACCATGATGCGACCTGAATCACTGTTGGTACCCCAAAACAACGCACAGTCTTACTGGATGCGGGTGTTGCTTGTTGCGAGTGTCGCGTTTCTTTTAGCGATTGTGCTATTGTTTCCGTTTCCACTGTCAGGACGACATTGGTCTGAGGCTTTCAATCTGGCTCATGCGCCGGCATTCCTAGTGGTATTCCTGCTTGTAGCCGGCTTGTGTGATCCAGTCTGTATCGGATTCCCGAAGTCATGGCACAGCATTCTGCCGCTTGGTACGCTCCGAGTCCTTGTTCTGGCCAGTGTGTTGCTCGTGCTCGGCGTGGGCTGCGAAGTGTTGCAGGGATTCGTCGAGCGTTCGCCTAGTCTGAGTGACGTGGTTGCTAACGGATGCGGTCTTGTCGCGGGAATGTTCTGGTGTCTCAGTCGCCAAAGTATGGCACCCGCTGGGCGCATGGGCCTTTCGCTGATCGCGGGAAGCTTGTTGCTGGCGGCGAGTTGGTCACCGATCCTTGAGTTGTACGACTGCTACCTCCAACACCAAGATTTTCCAGTGCTGGCCTCTTTTGAACGGCCACGAGAATTGCACATCTGGTGCGCCAAGGAATCGATCATTAGGTCATCGACAGCATGGTCAACCATGGGGTCTGCATCCATGCGTGTCGAAGGGTCTGCTGGTACCATGTTTTCAGGCGCTTGTCTTCAATGGCCAATCAAGAACTGGGACAAGTTTACCGCGTTGGAAATGGATGTCTTCAATCCTGGTGACAAACACCTTACGCTGCGGATCAGTATTGCCGACAATTTGGATGCCGCATCCGATCATGCGCCGACAGACTGTTTTGGCACTTCCGTTGAACTCCCCTCGCAGAAACAGGTTCATGTCCGCATTGAGTTGGCAGCGATGCGGCACCCCCTCGCAACGCGACCGATGGACATAACTCAGATTGAATCGCTGGATTTACTCATCGTACGTCCGGAAACGGACGTCGTGTTTATGGTGGATAGCATACGGCTGATGGCGTTTTAAGCACCGTGGTCAATCCTTCGACGCGGCTCAGGCAGGTTTTGTGAGGGGTTCTAAACATCACCTTCGGTTGCCGACGTAAATTCCTTGCGATGAGCGACCACAATTGCGGCAGTCAGAAATAGGACGCTCAAGGTAATTAGCCAGAAACACTGCATCCACGATGATCCATCGACCATCACGTATTTAAAAACCGAATCTTCCTTCATGCGTTTATCGAGTGGCATCCAGTTGACGAACAGTGTCCTGAGTCGAAACTGGATGGTCATACGATTGATGACGGCCGGAATTGAACCGAAGACAAGTTCGACAATCACGGTGTACATCATGCAGAAAACCATGGCCCGTTTGGGAAACATCGCGCCGACGAGGATATAGAGGGCGGAATAGGCGATCGCGGACAACAGACTCAAAGCCAAAAGACTCAGCAGCATCCGCAACTGTTCATCCATCCCGCACAGCGCCACCGAAAACATTGTTCCCAACCACGCCGCTGAGGTGCCCCAGGTGACTGACACCAAAAACTTCCCGAGCAGCAGCCAGAAAATGCCATTTGGCCGCGTTGCCAGATACGCCCAGCTGCGTTGTTCTAGTTCCGCGGCCACGGCAGGAGCAGCCGTCAGCAGCACACTTAGGGCAACGCACACACCGGGGATCAAAGCATACAGCGTCATCGACCACGTGGACTTCTGAGTCGCGATGCTGACCTGGTTTTGAGGATCACTCAACGTGCGAATTAGAATCGTGATCATGACCGGAAATGCGGCCATCGCCAACCACCACCCGATGCGTACCAACGTCAGTGATCGTTTCCATTCGTAAACACACACGGCCCGCAAAGCACTCACAGTTCACCTCGGTGGATCTTCATGAGAGAATTGAAAAGCGACTGCAGTGAATCATCGGCAGTGCGGATTTCATTGATCTGAAGTCCATCGTCTTTCATCCATTTCGGGATCAGGGAAGCAATTCGGCCAGCATGTCGCGTCGCCAGTACCACCATTTCACCGCCCGAATTTGTCCGCCTGATTTTCGCCGAATCCGCGAGATCCGCTGCCAGTGTCTTCGCGGCGAATCCACGCAGATCATTGCACTGCACATGCATCTCTAATGGCACGTCGAAAAGCAACTCATGAACTTCTTCTGCCGTACCTGACGCCAGTACACGGCCGCCGGAAATCAAAAGAAATGATTGCGTTAAGGCTTCAATCTCATGCAGTACATGGCTCGCGATAATCATGCTGCGGCCCATCGCAATCCAGTGTCGCAACAGGTCTGTCATCTGCGCTCGCCCGATCGGATCAAGGCCACTTAGCGGTTCATCCAGAATTAAAAGTTCGGGCTCGTGTGAAATCGCTTGCGCCAACTTGGTTCGCTGCCTCATCCCACGGGAGTAGCTGGAGATTGGGCGGTACATGCCTTCCACCATCCCCACAAGTTCCATGCACTCCAGAGCGCGTTGCCGGGCTTTACACGAAGCATACCCTTGCATTTCAAGCAGATAGATGACCCATTCAATCCCGCTGATCGAAGCGTACATACCTTCAAAGCCGGGACAGAATCCGATGCGACGCATCAACTCCGGATTGTTGCGAGGATTCAAACTCAACACACGCACGGTGCCGCGTGTCGGCAAAAGTTGCCCAGTCAAGAGATTCAGTAGCGTGCTTTTTCCGGCACCATTTGGCCCCAGAAGTCCATACGCACCGCGCGGAAGTTCCAGCGTAATGTCATTCACGCCGAGGACCTTGCCGTACAGTTTTGTGACGCCCTGAAATTGAATTGCGATGTCAGATGACATACTTCTGCCTGCAACAAAGTGCCCCACGAACAGCCTGCCTGTGCATCCTTGAAAACATTATTATCACACCTCCATCGGTGCCGACACGCGACGATACAAAACTGCGGTGCAGACGGCGGTCAGCACTGCGAGCAGAATGAATCTTGTTTCGATGTGAGTGACACCGAGTTTTGGATCCAAAATCCACGACGACAGATCATTAAAGGTCTCATACAATGACAACGATTGCACCATCGAACTGTCTCCGGGATTTGCGACGCTGCGAATTACAACATACGTCAGATGCCCGAAAATCCAGACGGCAAACCATGCGAACGAAGCGTAGCGGGATTCCGTCGTCAGTGACGACAGCATTAACGACAGTGCCGTACATGGGATCACAATCATGAACGACGCGAGGATCACGCGCAGTGGCAGATCCCATGTGGCGGAGAGGACTGAGATATCAGGCGAGAGGAGAACGCCGACAAAATACAACAGCAGCGCCGGAAACATCGTCACGCACAACAAATACAGACTGATGGTCGCGGCTTTCCCGATGATATACTGCACTTTTGTTAACGGCCTTGAAAAGTACAGCAGAAATGCGCGGGACCGAAAATCTTGCGAAATCATGGGGGGTGCGATGACGGCGACGATTGGAATCAAGAGAAATGGTTGCGAACGACGAAACAGAATCAGCAACAGTGATGACCAAAAAATGTGTCGCTCCTCCCCGATGCTTGCCCGTGACCCCGTCAAGATCCTCTCCTGTTTAATCCGCCTGTAAATCAGTTCAGGGCTTTCATACGTCACCATCGCCATCGCTCCGGCAGACATAATGTCTTGGACTTCACCACCCTGTTTCGCGGATTGTTCATACGTGAAAATCATGAAACCCATGACGACGCCCGGCACCCATGCGAAGAACATCATGCGTCGCAGCCATGCACTTTGCCAAGCGCGGCGGATGCCGATGTCTGCCACGACAAACCAACGCGTGGAGGTTGATTGAAGTTCGCCCTTCCATTCGCGATATCCTAGGTTATGGATTGGCACTCTGAACCTCTCGTACGGCTGTTAGGAAAATCTGTTCCAACGAATTTTTGGAAGGTGAAAGGCCGCGCACGATGCAGCCACTCTCCGTCGCCGCTGACCACAACGGCTCATTGAGGACCGCAACTTCACCGAAGACTCGCAACTGCCGCAGCGACATGACTTCGGATTGCACGCCTTTGGCTGTCAATCGATCGCGGTACGCATCACGGTTACCAGATAGCGTCACCGTCATCGACGGATTTGGCATGCGACAAAGTTCGTCCAGCGAATCGCTGACGCGCACCGAACCGCCAGCCAGAATCACAACGTTGTCACATACAACCTGCACGTCCGGTAGGATATGCGTGCACAGGATCACGGATTTCGCGAACTGCCGCGCCAGGATTCGAATGCGATTCAGCATAGCTTCGCGTTCTTCCGGATCTAGTCCTGATGTTGGTTCGTCAAGGATGAGCAGTTTTGGATCATGCACGATGGCCATCGCGAAGCGGAGTTTCTGACGCATGCCTGTTGAGTACGTTTCGACTAGTCGATATCGTTCCTGCCCCATGCCGCAGAAGTCCAGAATCTCATGCCCTCGACGCAGTGCTTCTGTCGCTGGAAATCGCGACAGTTGCGCGATCATCTGCACGGACTCGATACCCGACAAACCATGCACGTAGCAATCGTCTTCCGGCATATAGCCGATGTGTGTGCGGATCTGATCGGCAGAAGTTCGGATCGAAAATCCCAAGACATGACCATCGCCGACGGTGATGCGTACCAATCCCAGCAGAACTTTAATTAGGGTGCTCTTGCCCGCACCATTCGGTCCCAACAATCCTGTGATGCCAGGGCGAATAGTCAGGTCAACATTCGAGAGCGCGCGAAAGTTGCCATAGTCCTTTGTGACGTTTCTGAGCTCTATTAGAGCAGTCATTGTAAGCTGGGTTTCCTTATGAGGCATCGCGCGGCCATGTTCCATAGCTGAATCCGGAAGAATTCAGAGCTATTCCGCTCCGCTAGATTCTTGTCTACCGCTCACCATCCCAAGTGACGCTGTTCCATGCAACCAGCATGGCCCTGAAAGAACGACCACCGCGTAGCTCGAGATTGTCGGACAAACTGGCCTTAATTTCCATTGTTGCCGTAACGCTTCCTGTTCCGGCAAATTCTGCCGCTGGATTGCGCATTCGCTTTACGAGAGTACGCAACCCGCGAAATTAGCGAAAACGCCGGCTATCTTGCAGCCGGATTGATCTTGTGAAATAAGCAGAATCGACGATAGAACTTGCCGGAAACGGATGTTGGTTGTCGTGGTAAACTCAGGAAAGGAATGCCGCAGGTATGTGGTGCAGTCTTTGTCGCACGGATGTCTCAGCGAGGACGACCGGCCACGCCGGTGGTCTGCTGTGCGCCCGATGCGGACATGACTTGCTCTCCGAAACAAAACCCAATGACGCAATTCGGCAGGCACGCGAGATCTTGGAACGCTGGAATTCCAGTGACCTATTCGAACGCATCAGCCGGACTGAATCATTGGATGCTTTTCACACTCGGATGGATGCCGTTAAGAAGTCCTCAGCCCCACCGCAATTATTGAGGGGAGATCTGCTCGAGTCCGCGTCTTCGAAAAAAACTCCGCGAGCTGAAGTTGCTGATGAAGAACACCAGCGTGCCGGCAGCTTCATCGAATCCCAACCGATCGATCGACGCGCTGAACCTGTTGCGCCTCAAGCACTCGAAGAAGCACGGGCTCGTATCGCGTTGGCTGATCCGGACGAGGACATTGATGCTGGGTCGCAGTTGGTCAGCCCGTTGGATTCTGACGCAAGTGCTGTGGTTACGCAGCAGGAAACAGAGGCTCCTGAGATCCCATTAAACGATGCACACGATATCATATTCGATTCGGCAGCGTTGCCTGCAGTGGCTTTGGAAACTCTGGAACCCGCGATTGAAATATCACAAACGGAACCTCACCCAGCTCCTCCGGTTCCCGCTGCACATCAGCCGATGCGCATGGTTAACCT
>QWQG01000019.1 GCA_003670925.1 Planctomycetota bacterium
GATGCAAGGCGCCGGTGCGGGTCAAGGTATGATGCAAGGCGCTGGTGCGGGTCAAGGTATGATGCAAGGCGCTGGTGCGGGTCAAGGTATGATGCAAGGCGCTGGTGCGGGTCAAGGTATGATGCAAGGCGCTGGTGCGGGTCAAGGTATGATGCAAGGCGCCGGTGCGGGACAAGGTATGATGCAAGGCGCGGGTGCGGGACGAATGTCGGCTCCGGGAGGCGCGGGATTTCAAGGAAAGACGGGTGAAGGAACTGGTGGCAATGGCCAGATTGAACACAACGGACCGTTGCTGGCGGAACAGCAAATCCAGAAGATCCAGGAGATTGATCGCACGGATTTCGTGATTCAATTCGTCTGGATTCCAACCTTAGAAAAGGATCGCAAGGACGTCGATCCAAGACCAGCAGTTGTTGAAGATACGAACGCGGCAAGTAAGCAGTAGTCACGTTTTGAATTGCATTAATCCTGTAGGACAGTTGATCCGGAGTTTTGAGTCATGGAAAAACTTAAACCCATTTTGAAGCAGCGATATTGGGTCTGCTTTGGACTGGCATTGCTCTTTGTCATCATTGGATGGTGGAGCGCCAGCGGCGATCTTGCCACACAGACCGAGATCCGCAAAAAATCAGTTGCTGATTCTTTCAACAGTGCAGATCAGGGCAAGACAGACCCAAATGCAAAGTGGGTTGAGGGTGGCAAGACTGAAAATGATTTAGATTCCGCAGCCTACAAAACCGCTTCACTTCAACTCTGGAAGCGCCAGCAAGCAGCGCGGGAATGGCCCGAGCAGATTCGCAGCGAGATGCAAAAAATGAGTTATTTCTCTGATATAAAATCAAAGGAAACCCGTGAACGCTGGGTCTCAATTTATCAGAAACAAATTGTAGAATTACTTCAAATTGTGAAGCCTTTCAAGCACGAGACCGGCGATGGACTTGTGTTGGTTGACGCCAATCGCATTACGCGACAGCCATTCAACAAGTGGCAGATCGATTATCCCTCTTCCAATGAAATCTGGTCCAATCAGGAGGACATATGGTTACTCAAAGCACTCTTGACTTCCATTTCAAAGACTAACGATTCGGCGACTCGAATCACCGAATCCCAAGTGCCTGAAATTAAGCAACTGACGTTACGCGGAGGCGATCGCAAGACGAAGCCCGCTGGCAAGAGTGGCGGAGCCGACGGTGGCGGCGGAATGGGTGGCGGCGGAATGGGTGGCGGCGGAATGGGTGGCGGCGGAATGGGTGGCGGCGGAATGGGTGGCGGCGGAATGGGTGGCGGCGGAATGGGTGGCGGTGGAATGGGCGGCGGTGGTGCAGCATCGCATTCACATCCTGGAACCACCTTTGAAGGAGTAAGCGTTGGCGATGTGCTGACGGAGGAATTCGGTGCCGTGGCTGGCGCTGGCGGCGGTGGGTTTGGCGGCGGCGGGCAATCAAGTAGTGGCTCGATGCCGTCTAAAATGAGTGGGGCGGGTTCAATGGGGGATGGAAAAGGTGCCGCGACCACAAAAGAAGTTCGCTACGTCGATGATGCAGCAAAAGATCAAGGATACAAGACGCGGGCGTTTCTTTTAGACGTTGTAATTCGCGATGAACGCTTGCCAGATTTACTCGCCAAACTCACGAATTCGGATTTTCCGGTTGAAATTGTGCGAGTCGAGATGCTGTCTCGCGCTGGTGGCGGAATGGGCGGTGGCGGAATGGGCGGTGGCGGAATGGGCGGTGGCGGAATGGGCGGTGGCGGAATGCCTGGCGGTGGCGGAATGCCTGGCGGTGGCGGAATGGGCGGTGGCGGAATGCCTGGCGGTGGCGGAATGGGTAGCGGCGGAATGGGTAGCGGCGGTCCCCGGATGTCTCTTGGTGATCCACAAGGTGGATTGTCTGGTGGTGGTATGGGTATGCGTGGTAGTAGTTCAAGATTTGGTGGTATGCCTAGTGACGGTGGCGCTGCCGGTGCTGATGGCCCCGGGATGATGGATGATGGTGTTGAGGCTGCAAGAGGCGTCGAATTAATGAGTGCGGCAATGGCAGACCCGCTTCTGATTGAGGTGCGGATTGGTGGGCTTTTAACTCTGTATATGACACCCGAGGAAACCGAAACACAGGCGAAGACCGAAGAGACCTCCGCCAAGGAAGAGCAGGCAGAGAAAACAACTCCACCAAGTACTGAGTCTAGACCATCAGAGACAAAAACCGGTGTTGAACTCATTGCTCCAGAAACTTCGGGCGCACAAAATCTTAGACCAGAAGTCCAGCAACCAGTACCCGTGGAAGGCACCATTTTGCCGAATCCCGCGGTTCCCGATGCATCGTTAGTGGAACCAGATGCGGAGCGTGATGTGTCAGGACAATCGAAGCCTTCTCAAGGGACAGAGCTAAAGCCCGTCAGTGATGGATCTCCTGCGGTTCCTGCTGGAACAAGTCCACTTGTGCCACCATCCCCGTAAAGCGTTTATAAAATATACCTATTTTTGATCAGCATCGGTTTTCTACTGCACATTGAATGCAGTGAATAATGCAATTTGAGGACATTTGTCATGGCGAAATTAAAAGGCTTGGATATCAAGGCGCTGTCGCTAAACCATGGAGAGAAGATCGGCGCGGCACTGATTGCCCTCCTTGGATTGACGGGACTTGCAACGGCAAGTTGGACACCATCCAAGGAGCAACCGGCTGAGTTGAAGTCGCGAGCTGAACAGACGCAATCCATATGGCAGTCAAGTCCTTTCACGGAAGACAAAAAAATCGCCTTTGACGATACGCCGAATGTATTGCAACTTGCCGAACGGATGCAGTCTGAGACGGAAGATCTCGAACGGTTTTCGACTGCGCAACACTGGAATACCCCAATTCACTCCGATCGTGAACGTCGTGGGGCGGTCACTGTACTTGCACCTACAGATCCGGAAGCGACTGCAATCCAGATCGTGATGGCGGAAAAAATTGATGCTGCAGATGAAGATGCAGTTACAAAGAAAACCGATCCCAAGAAAAAAGAGGGCAAAGCAGAACCCGAAGTAAGTGAAGACGTCCAGAAACGATTCAGCCTTGCTGGCGACGGACAAGCCGCGCTGGGCGGCGGCTCCGATGCGGCGGGTCTTGGTGGTGGTCTTGGTGGTGGTCTTGGTGGTGGAAAAACAGGTCTCGGTGGTGCCGGAGGATATGCGGGTGGTGCTGGAAGTGGTGCAGCAGGGCTTGGTGGTCTGGGAGGTTCCGCGGCTATGGGTGGTGGTGCGGGGATGATGGGTGGTGGTGCGGGCGGCTATGGCGATGGTGGTTACGGAGCAGGCGGCTATGGTGGGGGCGGCGGTGTAATGTCAGCCGGAGCGGAACGAAAAGTCCGTTACCGCAGTGGGGTCTCTGTCCGCATGATTTTCCCTCTGCTGGACCAAATCCGGTCAAGCTCGAATTCACTTCATCTCCAGGAGAGGGATCAGCAAGTGACTCGTGCTATTGACTTTGTGGGATTCCAAATTGAACGCAAGAAAGAAGTTCCGGGAGCCGAACCATGGTCGGGTGAATGGGAAAGTATCACGACCGATGAGATAGGTGAAATCCTCGAAAAATCGCTTGCTTTCGATCTTGATATCGTGAATCCTAGCGTCACACGCAGCGAATTGACGATGCCGTTGCCTCGACTGGCTGCAGGAAAATGGACACCTGCAGATGCATCCCACAAGCTGCTGGACGATTTCAAACTGGACGATGTCGAGCAGCAGTTGGTGGATCGATATAACGCAAAGTTGCTTGAAGAAGCAGACAAGCGTAAACAACTGTTGCCAGAAAAAAAGGGGGGATTCACCCGCTTCATGGCAAACGCAGGAGACATAAACACTGCTGTCAATGATACCTCTGGTCTCACTGATCAATTGTTCGACGAAATAAAAGACAGCAAAGATCCAGCAGAAAAATCAAAGTACGACGACAAAGAAGAATTGAAGAAACTGATCAGCAAAGCGATGTCGACAGGTCGTGTTCTCCTCGTCCGATTTATGGATTTCACTTGTGATCGCGGCAATACCTACGTTTATCGTGTCCGCCTTGAAATGAAGAATCCAAATTTCAAATACCCAGTGGACCAACTTGAGCAACCAGAACTCAATACGTTGCCCACAATTTTGTCCGAATGGAGTGAACCGACACCTCCGGCGTTTGTGCCCCAATCCTATCGCTACTACACATTGCGTGCCGACGACCCGCAGTCTGTAAAGGTTGGCATGTATTATGAGAACGAAAAAGCAGGCACCCCAACCATGGCAAATCTTGAAGTGCGTGTAGGTTCCCGCATTGGGGGTCAGTCAGATGTCGAAGTCGTGGATCTATCTCAGTCAATTTTGGAAACACAGAGTGTCGAATTCAAATCGCCCGACTTACTCGCTGCGATCAGCCCCTCCATTAAAGTCAACAGTGGCGAAAGTCCGGAGCTAAAAGCGTATCTTGACGTAATGCGGGGCCAGAAGCCTTTGGCTGATCGAATTACGGTGGTCGACAGTAATGGCGCGATCGTGACTCGTTATGTCGGTGATTCCATTAACAATGGGGGCCTTCCATGCACCCAAGAAATTGACAATAAGTTTTGCCTAGACATTCTGGAAGTTTATAAACACTTGAAAAAAGACGGGGATGCTGTTGAGGGTACGAGTATTTATGATTCAGCAGCGGGGGCTGGCGGTGGCGGTGGCCCTGGTGGCAAGGGAAGTTCAGGGGCGATGGGTAGCTACGGGGGTGGAATGAGCAGTGGCAACGCTTTAAGCGGAGGAGGACGTGGTTCAGGAGGTCCTGGGGCTGGTGGGAATGGGCCAGGTGTTCGTTCTAGTGGAAAACCGCAGTAAACAATCAATGCTTGCCGGATCCAGACAGCGGTTACAGCTTATCAAGGGTCATCCGGTGACCGTATAAAAATGACCACAACATTAGCAAAAAGAGCTTACAACCAGTTGCGAAGCTGTGTTCAAAGCCGTTCAATGTGTGGATATGGCGGCGGGATGTTTGGTATTTGCAGTTAACTAAGCCGAGATCGGCGTGTTTCTGTAGTGTCGAGACGTTACTGCCATGACTTCCGTGGGGACGGAAGTTTGGGTCCGCGCAACATGGTCGCTGCGCGTTTTGTTTGGTCGGCTGTCACTATCACCAGGCAATGAGTGGTCCTGTTGAAGTCATGGTGACGTTCGTTCGAACTTATTAAACAATGGGCACACAATTTCCTTTAGCGCCTGTCGAGGATCTTCCTTGGCTGGTGTACGCTTCACTGCTCGTGATCGCAGTGTATTTCCGCTTCTCTCGCGCGCTAACGATCCGCAATCTTGATCTAATGTTGATCTTGCTAATTGCTGCGGCAGTTGTGGTTTACAGCCATTTTCGCGATGAGCCGTTTTACGTGGCGGCAGATGAACCCGTCCCGGTGGCCGTGAGCGAAGTGAACGCGACGTCTTTTGCAATCCCGTCGCAGAATCTGACCGGGGAGGCGATACCGAGCGACGCAGTCGTAGAATCTCCGACGACTGTGATAACGGATTTGGCAGTCGCTGTTGAAACGAATGCAAACAAGGCGAATCCTGGAATGCCTCTTGAGTCTCCGCCTGCGGAGATCAGGAGTGCTGGCGTTCTGGTTGCTGAAGCATCACCCCAGTCTGCGGTTCGCCCGCTGGTTATTGTGGATCATCCACTCTCCACGTGGAGTTCATTGGCACTCGTGGCTTTGGCGGTGTTACTGGTAGTTCGATTACTGTTAGATGAGTCGCTGACACGCCGTCCACGGCTGGATCAAAATTTGAATCAAGCGGGACTGACGTTTCTGTGCATCCCAGCATTTGTAATTCTTGGTTTTGGCGTGTTTCTTAAGCCAGCCCCCGTGACAAACGTCAATGCGATTGAACATGGTCGCGCGTTATTGCAACGGCGTGAAGTAGAGGTCCACCAAACGGATGCACCGACACCGACGGAAACATTGATTGCCGCGGGCGGGGCGGCGATGGCCCAGTTATCAGGAAATTTGCCAAACTCCGTGTCTATCGATACTGGTGAAACGCGAGACACGGAGCTATTGGTTGCCAGAATTTTAGTGGTTTTTGCCCATTTGGTTGTGATCTTGGGGCTGCTGTATATCGGACGTCAGCACTTCGCTAGTTTGCATTTGGGTGTCGCGATGAGTTGCCTTTATTTACTGTTGCCGTGCACTGCGGCAAATGTGCATAAGCTCAGCCATGTCTTGCCTGCGGCATGCCTGATTTGGGCGATCGCCAGTTACCGAAAGCCAACCTTCGCAGGAGTGTTGTTGGGATTGGCGTGTGGCACACTTTTCTTTGCGGTCTTTCTGTTGCCGTTGTGGGCCGTATTTTACGGACGCAAGGGGGCTATTCGATTTGGCATGTCCGTGTTTGGCGTGGTGGTTGTGTTGACTACCTGCCTGATGATGATTTCCGGAGATGCTGATTCGTTCTTCAATCGTGTCGTGACCAGTACAAACTGGACGGTGTACCGACTGCTCGACGACACATTGACGGTTTCTGAGGCGTCCGTGGGGCAGTTGTTTATTCGCATCCCGATGGCAGCAATTTTCTTTGTAATTTTGACTGCGATGACCGTATTGCCGCGACCGCGAAATCTGGAAAATTTGCTTGCAAATTCAACCGCCTTGGTGGTGGCCGCTCAGATGTGGTATCCGGACGACATTGGCACCTACGTGCAGTGGTATATGCCGCTATTCTTGCTTGTCGTATTTCGACCTCGTCTAGATCGATTTATGCCACCGGACATCATTGAACGGCAGGCGACGGCAGTTGTCAGCGCAGTGCCCGCTAATTCGGCGTCCACTGTGGCAATGTTGCGTCTGAGCCTGCTGCGGAGGTGAATCTCGTTTCCTGCGAAATTTTCTCGTTCCAGCGATTCAAGCGGTCTTATGGTGTTCTGAATGAGTGAGAACCATAGAATCGAAGTACGCCGTGGTATGCCCCCACGGGTAATCCAGTTCGACGTTATGGAAACTCAATGACTGAAATCAGCAAACTTCTCGCTGGGGGAGCAATTCCTCCCGATGCTCGCGTGGTGGATCAACCGCGAATCGAAGCCGCGGTTCGGGAAATCCTGCTGTCCGTAGGCGAGAATCCGGACCGCGACGGTCTGAAGGAAACTCCTGCCCGCGTGGCTCGAATGTACGCCGAAATTTTCGGTGGACTGCATGTCGAGCCCGGACGCCATCTGCAAAAGGTCTTCGAAGAGCAGTATGACGAAATGGTGCTAGTTCGAGATATTTCGTTCAACAGTATGTGTGAGCATCACCTGCTCCCCTTTATGGGGAAAGCGCATGTGGGCTACATACCACGTGGCAAAGTCACGGGGCTGAGTAAGCTGGCACGGGTCGTGGATGAAATTGCCCGCCGTCCGCAGGTTCAGGAACGTATGACCCACATGATCGCCGACCTGATTGAAAACGAACTCTCAGCTCAAGGTGTCATTGTCGTCATTGAGGCCGAGCATACGTGCATGACCATTCGCGGCGTCAAGAAGCCTGGGGCATTGACTGTCACCAGTGCCGTCCGTGGGATGTTTCGTAATAATCTTGCCAGCCGCGCAGAAGCAATGGCTCTCATTAATGGTAAGTAACGACTGGTCATGATTGAATCATTTGTCCTGAAATTGCTCACGGGGATCACGTTGATGTGGCTGCTGATGCCCCGCAGGGAAGTGACGGACGGTTTCTTCCGAATTCAGATGCTGGTCGCACTGGGGCTGAGTGTGCTGCTGGTGCTCGTGATGCAACCGAGCAATTCATTGCTGGAGGGTAATTCGCTCAACGGTTTGAACACCACAGGGACGCGCTCACAGGCAGGAAACCAGTTGATATGGTTTGCCCAACTCATCGCCGCTGTCATCGCATTCAGTGGTCATATCGTCTGGAAACTCGGACGGCGGCTACCGGGTGCTCTCGCGATTTATACGATTGCCATGCTGTGCCTACTTTCCTTGGTGACCTCAGCGTTGGCGGGTGGAGTCAACTTGGACTCGTTGAATTTACTGCTGTCCGATTTGGGATCAGCTGCAGTTTTGGGCGCCACACTGACAGGTATGCTGCTCGGGCATTGGTATCTCACGACTCCGACGATGTCGATTGGTCCACTGGCGTGGTTTACGAAGGTGCTTGCAGTGGCTGCGGTGGTACGGTTGCTAATGACGTCTCTTGCTCTTTTTCGATTTGGGTTCGCCGGGCATGACTTAGTGCATCTTTTGTGGCTGATCGTACGAATTATCGGGGGCATTCTGGTGCCATTCGCGACAGCGGTAGTGGTCATGAGAATTCTGAAGTACCGCAACACACAGTCGGCCACGGGTATCCTGTTTGCTGCGTTGATTCTCGTTTTCATGGGTGAAATGTCGGCCGCTTTGCTGGAACGTGATCTCCGGATACCGTATTGACGAATACGATACACGTAGGATGGGTCACGTAGGCTACTCTGCAACTATGATTTTCAAGCTTATGGGTATTCTATCCGAAGTGTTTGGTATCTTCAGGGGCCATAACAATCGCAACCCACGTTATTTTTCAATGTCCGATCTGTCAAAAGCGTCGTTTGGCTGCCCCTAAACCAATTGATGATGCTCTGCGGTGCGACGAATGTCAGTGGACTCGCAACGAAGGCCACCTTGATTTTACGGACGGACAGCTGTGTCGTTGTCGCGTCTGTGGATGCCAAGATTTGTGGCGTCAGAAGGATTTTCCGCCTGCGTTGGGACTGGCGCTGGTGGCAACAGCCGCGATGCTCAGTTGTGTCGCATGGGCATTTTATCAACCGGCAATTGCCATTGGAATTTTGATGCTTGCTGGTTTAATTGATATGGTACTTTATACGATGATGGGCGACATGCTGGTATGTTATCGCTGTGGGGCACGGCATCGACGAACGACAATCAACGACGAACATCCTCGCTTCGATCTGGAAACAGCAGAACGCTATCGACAACAGGATCTCCGGCAGCATGAAGCGACTCACTGACAACTAAGAACGGACATTCGTGGAAGAACGGCGTCGAAGACTTCTTGAAGACCTAAACGACGCGATCAAGGGGGAACTCCGGGTCGATCGCGCGGCTGTGGTTGCGTACTCAACTGACGCCAGTCTCTATGAAATTGAACCTCTGGCTGTCGCCTTTCCTCGCGAAACTCGTGACGTGGAAATTCTGGCCGCGTACTCTGCGGACAACAACATCCCGCTGATTGCTCGTGGTGCGGGCTCCGGACTTGCCGGCGGAGCAATCGGCAGCGGCATTGTGATTGATTTTTCGCGGCACATGAATCAAGTGGTGTCGATTGGCGAAGATCGAGTTCGTGTCCAGCCTGGCGTTGTGCGTGAAAAACTCAACGAGCAGTTGCGTGAACGTGGTCGATACTTCGCGCCTGACCCATCAAACACGCGCATCACAACTGTGGGTGGAATGCTGGGGGTCGATGGCGCTGGATCTCATGCAGTCCGTGTTGGTTCAGCGCGGGATCATGTGGAGACGATTGAATGCGTGCTGTCCGGCGGACAGCGCCTCGAATTGGGCCGCGAACTTCTTGCCGGGCGAGATTCGTCAACGGATGCTACGTCTCTGAATCGTGATAGCGCGGTTATGCTCTCTGAATCATCCCTGTCGGATTCACTCCGACTATCTGCGATGACGGCAACGACGCGGCGTGCTTTGCTCCTGCAACAGCTTGCACAGATCCTGCGCGAAAACGCACAACTGATCCATGAGCTTCAGCCGCCGTTGCTCCGGAACAGTTGCGGGTACAGGCTGCGGGGGATCTTGCAAGATTCTCAGATCGACGTCAGGCGAATGCTCGTCGGATCTGAAGGTACATTGGGGCTTTTTACAGAAGCAACTTTGTTCACGACGCCACTCCCAAGGAATCGTTCAGCCGCGATTTTAATGTTTAGTTCGTTGGAAGGTGCGATTCAGGCAATGCAGTTAATTCTGCCGCTTGAACCCAGTGGGTGCGACCTTTTGGATCGCAGACTATTGAGTCTGGGACGCGGGGCTGACCAGCGATTCCGTGACATCATCCTGCCCGATGCCGAAGCTGGGCTCATCATTGAGTTTTCCGGCTTCAGTGAACGCGAAGTTCTGCAACGCTTAGACGACATGCAACGCCTATTGAACGATCGCCGGATCGAGTTTCAATTGACTCGTCAGGCATCAAACTACGACGATGTCGAGTTTTTGTGGGCGTTGCCTGGAAAAGTGGTTTCGCTGCTTGCCAGCCTGAAAGGCAATTCGAGGCCATTACCGTTTGTCGAAGATGTGGCCGTGCCGCCCGAGCGACTGGCGGAGTTTCTACCGGTCGCACAACGAGTTTTTCAGCGCCACGAAGTCACGGCAACTTTGTACGCCCATGCCGCATCCGGCCAGCTGCATTTTCGGCCGATCATGCCGATTCCTTGTCGGGGTGATGCCACGGCCATGGAAGCCATCGCGCGCGACTTATACCGCAAGGTTCGCGATTTCGGAGGAACGATTTCAGGTGAACATGGAGACGGTCTTTCCCGCACCGCCTTTATTCGTACGCAATACGGCGCGTTGTATCGTGTCTTTCAGCAGATCAAAGAGGTATTCGATCCTCAGAAGCTGATGAATCCGGAAAAAATCATCAGTAACGACCCCTCGTTGACTGTCAGATATTTGCGGCACACGCGACCAATGGTGGATGAACCTTCTGCGGTGCAGTCAAAGCCCCTATTGCCCGTCATGCAGCTTGCGTGGACAGTTGAAGAAGCTACTGATGCTGCCGTGCGTTGCAATGGCTGCGGCACCTGTCGGACACAGGTCAGTCCTCAGCGCATGTGTCCGTTTGTGGAGGCAAATGGTGACGAAGAAGTTTCCCCGCGTGCCAAGGCCAATGTCGTTCGCAACAGTTTGTGTACAAACAGTCTGCAGGAGTTACTTGCGGAGGCTGGCACTTCCCGGTTTCTTGCTAGTTGCTTTAACTGCAAACAGTGCCAATTGGACTGCCCATCTGAAGTCAACATTCCACATTTGCTGATTGAAGCCCGCGCGCAGCATTTTCAGGCACATGGGCTCAGTAAGACGGAAAAGTTATTGTCTCGAGTGCACACCTACGCAAGGATGGCATCACGCGTCTCGTTTATCACAAATCGTCTGCTCAATAACTCGCTGTTTCGCAGGATTTTTCAACGAATTCTTGGCATCTCTGCCCAACGACGCCTTCCTCGATTTACGCAGACACTATTCCTCGAATCGCAACGCGTCCTGCGCAATCAAAATTCAGGCGCACCGGGGAGCAACAAACCGACTGTTGTGTATTTTGTAGACTACTTCGCCAATCATCACGATCCTGAGCTTGGTGAGGCGTTTGTTCGAGTCCTTGAACATAACGGCTATCGCGTGTTCATTCCGCAGAGTCAGACTGTTTGCGGAATGGCCATGTTCAGCAACGGAGACCTTACCGGTGCACGAACTCTCGCAGAACAGAATATCCGCGCATTAATCGAACCCGCACGAGAAGGCTATAGCATCGTCTGCACGGAACCGACGGCGGCATTGTGTCTGACTCAGGAATACCCCATGTTGGTGCAAAACGACGATGCCGGAATTGTCGCACAGCAGACTACCGATGCCGGATCGTTTCTGGCGGATCTCCATCGGCGTGGCTTACTCAAACGAGACTTTTCACCACTTCCCATGCGGATCGCGTGGCACACACCGTGCCATGTAAAAGCTCTACAAAAAGGTACGCCAATGCTGGAACTATTGGCGTTAATCCCGGAACTTACGGTGCTGATGATTGAGAAAGGCTGTTCTGGAATGGCCGGCACGTTCGGAATAGCGGCCGCTAATTTTTCGAAGTCTGTAGAAATCGGCGCCGGACTTATCAACGAAATGCAGACCATCGATGCGGTCGCCGGGGTCACAGATTGCAGTTCCTGCCGCATGCAAATGGAACAGGCTGCCACGATACCGACGATTCATCCCATCAAGCTGCTGGCTCTGTCGTATGGCCTGATGCCTCGGCTTTCCGAACGACTCAAGTCACGGCCTAGTGGACTCGTCATGTCATAAACCACGGACTGGCGTTCCCCACTGGGAGTGGGCGTTCAAATGAGTGTGTAAGAGGACTCGTGAATCGAAGTTTTCGACAACCGGGTGTGACTACAGAGTACACAGGGATCCATGCGTCAGAATAGTTTGAACAACAAGGCTGAAAGTAACGCCGAATCGCAAGCTGCCTCCGGCAGAAGTTTCAAAAGGCATGGCCGTGTGCAACGACGTCGGATGCATCAGGAGGGGGTGAGCATTCCTGAGATGACGTGCGTGTTTCATCATCTGAGGAAAAAAACCGCGCGGTGCAGTTAGCTGAGAACGAAGTCACTGTGAGGATACCCGGACTCGCATCTCAATCATCGGACGCATTCAAACTTGGCAATTACAGGATTGCATGAATTGGTGTGCCATGATCGAGGTCGAGTCGTTTGCGTCCGGGAATCTCGAGACGTCGCGAATCCAAACCCAATTGATGCAGTACGGTGGCATGTAAATCGGTCACGTAATGTCGGTGTTCAACCGCATGAAACCCAATTTCATCGGTCGCCCCATGAGCGATACCTCCTTTGACTCCGCCTCCAGCAAGTGCTACAGAAAAACCGTATGGATGATGATCACGACCGTCAGAATTTTGGAAGCCTGGCGTTCGACCAAACTCAGTTCCAATTACGACGAGCGTCTCATCCAAAAGTCCGCGTTGCTTCAAGTCTTTGAGCAAAGCGGCAACTGGCTGATCGACCTGAGCACACAACGTGGAATGGTTGCTCTTCAGTCCACTGTGAGCATCCCATGCACCAGCCCCGCCGTTGCTGCCGTGAAACAACTGCACAAAACGAACACCGGATTCAACAAGGCGACGAGCCACAAGGCACTGCTGGCCAAAAGTTCGCGTAGGATCCTGAGTCAACCCATACATCTCCTGAATCTCAGCAGTTTCTGCGGCAAAGTTAATAACATTGGGGAGCGTAGACTGCATTCGAAACGCCAACTCATAAGACTTAATGCGGGCAGTTAACGATGAGTCATCAGGATATTCAACTGCAGACAATCGATTCAACCTTCCCAGCAATTCGAATTCGCTCTGCTGTTCCTCGCGATAGACCTCGGAACCTGGGCTAGCGAATGGCAAGGGACTGTTCGGATCCACGTTTAGTTGAATCCCCGCATGTTCTGGGCCAAGATAGTTGGCCCCATGCGCGCCTAGCCCTCCGCAGCAATCGGCAATCGGAGTTCCGATCACGCAAAAGCTCGGCAAATCATCGTTCAGGGATCCGAGACCGTAATGAACCCATGATCCAATGGTTGGAAATTGTCCTTCCAAGGCGTGGCGACCAGTGTGAAACTGAAGCTGGGCACCATGATTATTGTCTGTCGTCCACATCGAACGTACGAGCGCCACATCATCAATCACACCGCCAAGATGGGACCACCAGTCGCTGATATCAAGTCCGCTGCTGCCTCGCCGTTGATGACCGATCTGCATCGGAAACAGCTTTGGATGCGAATGATGCAGCCCAGGAACAAACTCTCTCAGATTCTTCTTCAGGTACGGCGAATCCAGAATACTCTTCAGCGGTGTTTCATCCACTGACATTCCGGCATACTTATTGAGTGCTGGTTTTGGGTCGAAGGATTCCATCTGTGACATGCCACCCACCAGAAAGATCCAGATGACATTTTTCGCTTTCGGTCGCAGATAATCTAGCTCGGTCGCAGCACCAGTTGTCTGAAATCCTGCGGCGCGAATAACGCCGTCGCGTTGCAACATAGCTCCCAGTGCCAGACCAGTGAAGCCCATACCCATGTCAGAAAGAAAGGCGCGCCGAGAACCAGCCAGCGGCAGCGAAGTTCGGGATTTGGAGTTGATGTTCATGGGGAGCCCAAGCAATTTGCTTCTGTGCGATTTAAGTTGGCGGCAGCCGTGAGTGACTTCAGGAGGGCAGCCACACGATGAGTGCGGCTGCGGCTTGCCGTTCAACAAGATAATTATCGGACGGTGACAAAGTCATTGTGATTAAAAAGAACGTGAATCAAATTCTCACGGGCGCGCTGCGACGCTTCGCCAGATGGTTTAACAGAATTCTCGGTTCCCCCGGCAAATACGGTCAGGGAACCCGGGACGGCAAATCGAGCGGACTGCTGTTGAATGAACCCTGTGCACTCTGTTAGTTCCGCGACACTCGGGTCCCGCGTGAGTACGTGGCGAAATGCGAGTGTCACAAATTGTGTTACTGTATTTTCGGAGGGTTCTAAAGCGATCTGCGCGCTGAGTTTCGCGGCGACAGTGCGGCTTTGCGCAAGGGTCAGAGGATTGTTACTCATAGCAAGTGATTGTTGCGGCGAGATGCTTTCGGCACGCTGATAACATTCCACAGGATTGGGACTATCAAAGGTCGACAGGAACGTCATCTTCTTCTCTTTAGAAGTTCTAAAATAGACGCTGCGACGTCCCAAAGTCAGCCCTGCGTCCGGATCAAGGTCCGGGCCAAACATTGTTTTGTCAAGCATCCCAGCTACATGCAGCGTTGCATCGCGCACCACTTCCGCTTCCATCCGGTAACTGTTCTGCCGCCACAACTGAAGGTTCCCAGGATCCAGCACAGTATTACCGGATGCCATCGCCCTCGCTTCAGCCGACGGTGATGATGCTCTGCGATAGGCATTGCTGGTTACCATGAGGCGGTGCAAAGGCTTCATTTTCCAGCCGTTGTCCATCAATTCGGTGGCTAGCCAGTCGAGAAGTTCCGGGTGAATAGATGGCTTACCATTCATGCCAAAATCAAACACGGTCGAGACCAGAGGTTGATGAAAATGTCGCAGCCAGATGTGGTTAATGGCCACGCGGGCAGTCAGCGGATTGTTGCGACTGGCGATCCATTGTGCCAGAGCCGAACGTCGCCCGGTGCTAGTTGTAGGGTAGACAGCAGTGAGCTTAGTATAAGTCTCGACTAGTTCTGTAGCGGCTTTCTGAGCTGTCTCGAATGCTGTCCTTGCGGCCGTTACAGCAGCCTCTGCATCTGCAACGGCTTTGCGTTTTGGTTCGTCGAGCAGCGACCCATCCACAGGCAACGCAGCTTTTGCAATCATAAGTATCTGTTCGGCCGTCAGCAGTTTGAGCTCTTCTTGGTGCACGGCTAGAGTCCGCTCAGCCTTCCCTGCAGCCAGCGAAAGTTCTTTTGAATTGGCTGCAGGCGGCATTGCATAGTTGGCCTGATCCGCAGCGATACGCATCTTGGTAAAGTCGAGCGCGGCCGAGGCAACAGTCATTTTATTTCCAGATACTTTTGCAGTTGACTCGGCTCCTTGTACGGCTGCGAGTAAATCGGCTTCGCTCAGAATTGCGTCACTCATGATTTCCAAGGAGAGGAATTCGGCCGTCGCATCATAAGTCCAGATATGAAATTGTCCTTGAGCCGGTCGACGATTCGGCAGCACGTAGGTCAGGACAGCCTCACTATTGAAAGTAACCTCAACCTGTGTGCCTCGTACTGTGACCAGCAATTCGTGATCACGATTGAGGTCCACTAGAATATCTTTAGCCGCATCAGGCGGATACTGATCGACGCCGTTGATCCGCTGAGCTACTTGGACTTTGGAACTACCAGCACTGGCGTAAACGAACGAAAAGTTTTGATCATCACTGGCGTCGAACGAAATCCCAACCGATTTGTAAACATCGCCGCCGGTTGGGCGGAACTTCAGCCGCGCCATAAAATTTGACGGATGAGGCTCCTGAGTTTTCATGCTGCACATGGTGTCGGCTGAGTCAAGTTGCGACAATCGACCATCCTGATACTGCCAGTTCCCCATGCCAACGCCCCAAATATTCGGGCGTGCAGCAGAGAAGTCATCCGTCAAAAACGGAGCACTTACCGGTGTCGTAGCAGTGGCCTGCTGAAAGGCCAGTAACTGCGCTTGAGCCGTCGCAACAGCCTGCTGCGATATCAGAAGTGCCGCTGCTGAATTTTCACTTTCAACTTCCGCGCTCCTGAGGGTTTCCGCTGCGACAAAGCTCTGCAAGCCAGGATAGTAAGCCGTTGGCGGCAACTCGACCTGTTGGATCGCTAGCTGACTTGATCCGAGGGCAGCGGGAACTTGCGCGAGCAATGGCTTGTCCTTCAGCGGGTTCTTTTCATCACCGCGAATGAACAGCAAAGTCGCGGCGCCCGCATTGGCGTCGAATACGCGAACCAGTCCGTCCTTGCTCACATCACTCTGGCCCGGCAGACGATCAGTCCGGATATCATGTGGTTCAAAGAATGCGCGAAACTGATAGTACTCCGCTTGAGAGATCGGATCGTACATATGATCATGACATCGAGCACAATTCAGAGTGATGCCCATGAATGCCTTGCCGGTATGTTCGACCGTGTTGTCAATCCACGTATTGCGGTTGAATAAATACCAGTTGCGGACCAGAAACCCTGTAGCGCGAATTGCCTGTGCATCGTGTGGAGCGATTTCGTCGGCCGCCAGCATCTCAATAATCATGCGATCATAGGGCTTGTCATCGTTCAGTGACTCGATGATCCAGTCGCGCCAACGCCAGATATGTGGCTTGCTCTCACGAACCTCAGCACCATATCCATCCCAGTCGCTGTAGCGCCAGACATCCATCCAGTGTCGCCCCCAACGTTCGCCGTAATGTGGGCTGGCAAGCAGTTCATCGACGACTTTCCCCCACGCTGTGGGAGAACGGTCATTTAAAAATGCCTGCAGTTGTGCGGGTGTTGGTGGCAAGCCAATCAGATCCAGATAGACCCGTCGGAGCTGCACATCCGTAGACGCGACTGGCAGAGGTTTCAATTGCTGTTGAAAATGCCGCTGCGCAATAAATGAGTCGATCGGATTGATTTCAGACGTTTGAGCTGATGAACTCTTTTCAGCGGAAATGTCTGCGGCTGAAACAAGGGGCACGACAGGCCGCACAGGTTTCTGGAAGGCCCAGTGGATCATGGGCAATTCGTGAGCGGGAACGACAGCGCCCTCGTCAATCCAACGCCGCAGAATTGCTATCTGCGCTTCTTCAAGAGGCTTCGCTTCATCGGGAGGCGGCATCTTGAGTTCACCCGTCTGGAGCACGGCTTGAAGCAGTCGGCTCTCGCCGCTGTTCCCCGGCAGGATTGCAACTCCATTCTGGCCACCTTTCATCACTTCCGCAGCGGTATCCAAACGCAACTCGCCGCCTGCCTCGGCCGCGTTGTGGCACGTCGCGCATCGAGATCGCAGGATCGGGCTCACGTCGCGGACATAGTCGACTGGGACAGTCCCTAGATTCGTTACGACTTCCGGATTCTCAGCGAGGCTCTGAGCCTCGCTGTCGGCGCCACAAAGGACAGCCAATGCAAAGACGAGGCAAAGGGCGGATAGAGGGAAAATCGGTCTCATTTACACAAACCAGGCAGGCGAGGAAGGAAGGAACAGGTGAAGAAAACTTAAACACCCATGAGCGTTGGCATTTCACCAGCTAATCCGCAGCTCACGATCCTATCGTGATCCGCTCCGGAAGGCTATCATCATGGAACTTAAGCTGCGAATTTTGAACACTAGGTTTGGATCACGAAAACAGGCTCCGGCTTGAGGTTTCGCGTCTTGTTTTGCCACGAGCATGAAACCAATGCCAGCGAACCCAGAGACTACCGGGTGCTCTATGGTGCAGTGTTTTTCAAATTGAAAATGCAGTAAACTTCCGCTCACTGCAGGGGCATAGCCCTGCGGTAAGCGACCGAAATATTCAAGCACTGACCGGAAAACGTATGACCGAGAACCTAAACACCTCAGACTTGAGGATAAATAATCAAGTAGACACACCAGCAACCACAGCGAAATCCGTCGAGAATCTTGAAGTTAAAGATGCTCAGGTGATTTTCACGAACGTATGGAACGAACTTGAATCCGAGTTCGGACACGAGAATCTGAGGTTTTCAAAAGAGCTAATTTTGCTTGGTGGTGCCCCCGGATCGGGAAAGGGAACCAACACCGAATTCATCATGCAGGCGCGAGATCTGACCTGCGAGCCGATCGTGGTAAGTTCTCTTCTCAGCACTCCACAGGCATGTCGCATCAAGCAGGCTGGTGGCATGGTGGGTGACCGTGAAGTCGTGGAGTTAGTCTTTCGCAAATTGCTTGCAAAAGAGTACCGTGACGGCTGCGTACTTGACGGGTTTCCGCGCACGCGAGTGCAAGTCGAATGTCTAAATCTTCTGGTACTTAAGATGAACCAACTGAGCCGCGAGTACCGCGAAACTCCGCTCGCGATTAATTTTCGGAAGCCAACCATTCATGTGATGGTACTTTTTGTTGACGAAACGACAAGCATCGAGCGTCAGATCAGCCGAGGTCGCGAAGTCGCAGAATCAAATGCAAAAGCGATTACCGAGGGAACCGAACTCCGAGAGGAACGAGCGACGGATCTCGACCCGGAGGCCGCCAGACGCCGCTACCGCGTCTTCAAAGACGAAACATGGGAGGCGCTACAGTCGCTCAAAGAGATCTATCACTATCACTTCGTTAACGCCCAGGGATCTGTCGCAAGCGTTGAACGAAATATTCGGAACGAACTCGATTATCAGTCATCTCTAGAACTTGATCCAGATACTCACGATGCCGTCAGGCAATTGCCGCTGGCGAGCGATCTGATTACCCATGCACGGCAAGAACTTGTCCGGCGAATGGACAGCTACCAACTTGAGTACTGTCATTTATTTCACAAAGTGATCCGCTTAATTGAAGATCGGTTCATTCCAATCGTCATTCGACACGCTATCCCTGGAATGGCAATCGTGAACTCCGAAGACCCGCTTTTCGACGATCCACTAGCACTCGCGATGGTGATTGACATTTTTGCGGAACGTGGTTATCGCGCGGTGGCAAACGTGAATCGCGCCTCGATTCCAGAAAGCGTAAATTTGCAAACAGGCTTGATTACATGTTCAACCAAACGTATCTACCGCTTTGAAATCCGATTTGCCGGATCCGAAATCCGTCGCGGCGGCGGCTAACCGGGTCAGTTTTTTCTTGTGAACCGGTCAGCCATGATGGACGTTGCTGATTTAAAGCGATGTTGACTCAAGTTGTGCATTTCGGATTGAAAATCCGGCAGTCCATTTTCAGATAGGTGCAGACGCATGAAGGTTGAATTTCTTCCATCAACCGTCGGGACTGTTGCCACAAAGCAATTTTGCATTTCCACAGTAGTGAATGACACCATTGCGATCGACGCTGGTTCGCTTGGAATGCTCTGGCCGATTGAAAGACAAATTCAAATCGAACAGATCTTTCTGTCACACAGCCACCTCGATCACATTGCGTCGCTGCCACTGTTTCTAGACAACGTTTACCGTCTACGTCCTGATTGCCCGTCGGTCTATGCCTGCGAAGAAACGCTCCAGTGCTTGCGTGAAGATGTATTCAACGATCGTCTATGGCCAGACTTTGTTCAGCTGTCGGAGCAGGAATCTCCTTTTTTAGAGCTGCGAACGATACAGCCGGAAGTTCCTGTTAAACTGCGTGGCTTGACTGTGACACCGGTTCCGCTCAACCACATTGTACCCACCATGGGATTCATTCTGCAGGACGCCAACAGCAGCGTTGCTGTCGTGTCCGATACGGGTCCGACACAACGCATTTGGGAGGTGCTGGCAGACACAAAGAATCTTCGAGCAGTCATTCTCGACTGCAGTTTTCCGAACTCACATCGCTGGCTAGCAGATAAATCGGGACATCTCTGCCCGGAACTCTTCGTGGAAGAAATCCGCCGACTGCCTGACTCAATGCCTGTCATTGCCTACCATTTGAAGCCGTGTTTCTTTGCTGAAATCGAACATGAACTCAAGGCCATTCGCCGTGCGAATCTGGAGATCGGTGTCACGGGTCGTGAATATGTCTTTTGATTTCCAATTAAATACTCCTGCGAGATCCGACAATTCGGTCGAGGTACCTGTGACCGCTACCTAGGACTTTAAGGGACCGCAATCAATGCCTGCAATCTCCTCCGCACGCAGCTCAAGGCGGAAAAACGGAAGGTGCTGGAATCTTCAATTTCTTTTCCAGTTGAGGCCACAGCCACTCCACGACAATCTCGGCGGCGACAGCATTTCCAGCCGCATTCCAGTGTCCGACTCCCTCCACTGTATTGTTGAAGCCGTGCAGATACTCTCTCCGGCGTTTGGCCTGCTGCTGCATCTTCGCCGCAAGAGGTAAAAACGGAAGAGTGGCCTTCTCGCAGATCGCCGCCAGTCTCTTCTCTGCGTAAAACAGATCGTCAACGTGGCAGGTGTTGGCTACACTTCGCCACATGTCCGGATTCGGCCATGATTGCACCGATGACGGGACATCCATGAAGCACACAGAAATCGCATGGCGCGTGCATACACTCGCCAGTTGTTGAAGCAGCAATTCAGTCAACATCCACGCCTTCTGATGTTCCGGGTCTTCTGATGGCCCGTAGACGTATCGGGCCTGATTGACGGCAGCCACAAGTGTTTCTTCGGCGCTCAAGGCTTGAATCGATTCCGCGGTTCTCCAGCGTTTCGCTTCTTTCGCAACCTGCAGGATGCGGGAGTGATTGATCACAGCAGCTTTGATTTGCTCATACTGCGTGTTGGCAGCAAGCCACGAGACATCCGTAAGAAATGAATCATCTGGATTGGGATCAAGTTGTCCCGCCGACGAAATGCGAAAGTACGGCCGACTTGGATCCCCTTCCAGAGTTCGGCTGTTGTTTCTAATGTCGTTCTCTGGGTACACGGCTACGAGTACGACATCGGGTTGCAGTGGGATCAAATAGTGTTGCAGTAGCAGAAACTCTTGCGCAGTCCCGTATCCGGAGACTCCACAATTGACGACCTCGTATTGCATGGCATCCGAGGCATTCCGCTTGTTCAGCAGCGACTCCAATTGTGCGCAAAACGTGGTAGAGTCATCTACCTGCAGAGCTTCGATAAATGAATCGCCAATAACTGCGATTCGACAAACATTCACACGCCGCTTGACGGAAACCGCTGAACCTCGAAATCCGAGGGAATTCAGGGACACATTGCCATGTCCTTCTTTTGTCCATACGCCGCTGGTGGATCTTCGCAACCTCACACCACAGACCTCGTCCGGAGTATAAAAATTGGGAAAACCAATTCCGGCAATCCGCAGTGTCAGTTCGGCGATTCCAACTGCCGCCACTAGCCCCATGCAAACGGCGACCACCCGCAACCCCAAAATCCGCCGCCGTGACCGCTTAAGACTGCCCAACTTTGCCCCTCTTGTAGGTTGATCCGCAGCCATGCACGAGCAAGACCTCTTGCCTCCATTTTGGGATCGAAACGGCGATCACAGATCGCCAAACATCACGACGGCACAGACGTCTGTCCCACGTCACGTAAGGCCAACAATAAGAACGTTCTTCGAAACGCTGGACATCCACTTGCGGAGTGTATCAAGCGTCTCTTAAAGCTTATGAATGTTCGTCATCGATTGCAAGATTATGCTTTTTGTTTACTTAATCGCAGGCGCAGGCCAGTCCAGATGTTTGTGCAGAAACGCATAACTTGCGTCGCCGTTGATCGTGTGTGGCCCGACAAACC
>QWQG01000208.1 GCA_003670925.1 Planctomycetota bacterium
GCCGGATTTCAAGATCAGCAACGACCCGCGAGTGACTCGTGTCGGCAGAATACTCAGAAAGACGAGCCTGGATGAGTTGCCCCAGATTTTCAACGTCATCAATGGTGACATGAGCCTTGTGGGGCCACGGCCAACGTCGTTCAGCGCAAACACTTACACTTTGTGGCACACCGAACGCCTTGAAGTAAAGCCCGGCATCACCGGGCTCTGGCAGGTCAGCGGTCGCAGCGATGTCGATTTCGACGACCGTCTTCGACTTGACATCGAATACATCCGCAAACGCAGTGTCTGGTTCGACCTGAAGCTGTTGTACCGCACAATCGCTGCAGTCGTTAAGCCAAGAGGCGCTTACTAAGGAACGAAACAGGTGGGGCAGGTTTTCAGCCTGCCATTGAAATCACCGGCAGGTCAGAAGCCTGCACCACAGAAGTTGATTCGGGACAATTCCCAGGAGCACGTTTTCAGGGCTATTAATGCTCCTGAGATTCTCAATCGACGCTATCTATGAACACTTAGTTTAAGACTTAGGTATGAAAACTCATCGCATCTGGACAATTACCACACTTTGCTGGTTCTTTGCGCTGTTCAATGTCGAACGGATTTTCCCGCAGGTTGACATTGCTTCATTCGTCTACGGGCTGTCTACGCTGATTGGCGTGTCGATGTTGGCATCTCCTTTCCTGCGACGGCAGAGATTTGGACTCGTGGCTGCCGGCTTCGCAGTGATCTGGATCGTCGGAAAGTGCGTACTTGGCTATGCCGTTGATCTTTCCGCTCTTCCAATTGCGTTAACAGAAGTATGCGCGATGATTACTTCGCAATACCTGTGCCTGAAAGTGGCTCAGAATACAGATGAGTTTGTCCTGACCTCGACGCAAATGCTGGAAATCCTGAAGGCCACGTCCGTCCCGTTTATTCAAGTATCGGAGTTCGCACTTCTCGACGAAATTCGCCGCGCTCGAAGGCACGAACGCCCGCTGACTTTCGCGTGTCTCACACCCGGAAAAGTCACTTCAGATGCTCTGGCCGGACTGGTGAAAGAGCTGACCGACTCACTGAGCAAAGAATACATTGTCGGAGGAATCAGCCGCATCCTGCGAATGGAGACCAAGTCGCATGACCTGGCCGTTCGTGTAGGGGATCAAATTCTGATGCTGCTGCCGGAAACCGATGCCGGTCAGGGCAAAGCGATGTGCAGACGTATTCAATCCACCGTGGCAGAGAAACTTCAGATTCCAATGACCACAGAAGTCTTCGCATTTGGTACGGACGAACTGACGTTGTCGGGAGTGCTGGATCGAATGCGAAAACTGGAGAACCGGGCCTTCGATTCGGAAGTCTTTGAACTGCAACCGAGTAAACACGATGTGCCAAAAACAGCCACCGCAAATGCGTTCTGAATACTTTGAGACACGGATTTCTGCTGATGATCGCGTCAATTCTAAAAAAAATGGCTGTACAGATCTCGGACACGCGTGCGTTCGAGATGGCTGTCGATCACGCTGAGCGTCGCAACCGGAATCGCCCCTTGTTGCGAGTGCTGGCATATCATCGCATCGACGAAACCTGCGCTGACGATCCTTATTACCCAAGCCTGATTAGTACCACTCCGTCACAATTTGCAGCTCAGATTCAATGCGTCGCAGAACGGTATCATGTTTGTTCGATGCAGGATGTCGTGGCAGCCGCGAAGAAAAAATCGACGCTGCCTGCAGAATCCGTCCTGCTGACTTTTGATGATGCCACGCGAGATTTCGCGATCCATGCGTGGCCTGTCCTGAAATCATTTGGATTGCCAGCCACTGTGTTTGTGCCCACCGCTTATCCGGACAATCACAACCTTCACTTTTGGTGGGACAGGCTTTATCGAGCCGTGCTGTGTTCACCTCAGGACACCCAAATCTCTACGCCAGCCCACGGCCGAATCTGTCTAACGTCTCCAACGCAGAGACGGCGGGTTTTTCGGCAGTTGAAAGAATACCTGAAGTCAATTCCTCACAGTGAATTTCAACACGTCATGACAGACATCACCGGGGCTGCGAATGTGGCGGACCCTGAGCACAACAATGTCCTGAGTTGGAAAGCACTTCGAGCACTTCAGGAGGACGGTGTAACCCTCGCGCCGCACACTCACAGTCACCCAATGCTGAATCGTCTGCCGCTGGATGAGATACGGCACGAAGTCCAAATGTCCTGCAAAGTATTGACTTCAGAGGTTAAAGACGTCTCGCGCACACTGGCATATCCTGCCGGTGGAGTTTCTGACGATGCCGTGCTCGCAATGGCCAGTGAAAGGATTGATCTGGCCTTCAGCACCAAGCGAGGACTGAATGATCAGCATTTTTCCAATCCATTTCGGCTGCAGCGAATCAACATCGGTGCCCGAACGACGCTTGGCCTGCTGAGAATGCAGTTGGCAAACTGGGGGCGATAATCCGATTCTGCTCATTTTGACGATTATTCCGGCCGATCTGTAAGCAAGACAATCCTTAACCGCGCAGGTGTGGCCAGACCGCTCATGGACCGTTCGTCGGTAAAACAGAATCCCAAGACATTCGCTCTCATTCGTCGCTCGCTTTTGGCGATGAGTGCGATGTTGTGCATATTCTGCATGGGCTGTTATGCACCAATGCATTCTCCAGGCATTGCGGCACGAACACTGCCCGATGAATTTCGCTGGCCCATTCGAACGTCTGCGGCTCCGCTGAATTACTCACAGCTGGTTGGACAGGCCCCAAGTATTTACTTGCTGGGAACCGGTGACAAGCTCCTGATCACCGCGCCCGATCTCATCGCCCAGGGGCAATCTGAACCGTTCGAGGTGCAGGTGCTGGACCATGGCGAAATCTATCTGCCGCGACTCGGGCCAGTTGTCGTCGGTGGAATGTCGATCGCCCAGGCTCAACAACAAATCAATCAGGCGCTGGCAAGCGGGCTGCTGACCAACCCTAATACCGTGATGACGTTGAAGGAAAAGGGAACCGTCAATGTCCTCGTTCTGGGAGCTGTCAAACAGCCTGGTGTACACGCCTTGCCGCGAGATGAAAACGATGTCGCTCACGCACTGGCCGCCGCACAGGGATTTTCGGAGGACGCTGGCGATGTGATTGAAATTCATCGTCGCAGCATGGCTCTTCCTTCACAGGTACTGAATGCCGCGACACAGCCGGGTCCGCAGCTTCAAGGGCTGGCGAATGCACCGGCAACTGCTTCCGGTAGAACTGGACCTCCTCTGTATCAGGCGTCTGCCGGTCATCAGCTTTCTGCGCCTCAAACAAACTTCCAGCCGCCGCAACAGACGTCGCTGGCACCTTCGACTTTTTCACCAGCTCTTCAAAACGGCGGCGGAATGCAGCCTGGCGGAGTGCCCGCGACATCGGAATCAGTTGGGGGGAACCAGCAAGACCCCACATTTCAGCTGACCGGCTATCGAAACTCCGCCTCCCGTTACTCGCTGCCAACGACACCGATCTCGCCCCTTCAATCCAGTTTGCCACCTGGGCAGGGCCACAGCGGATACGCGGATAGCACGATGATTGGCGGACATTCTCTGGGATCTTTCGACGGCAGTGGTGAGTTTAACGGAGGCATTTGCCAGCCCCCGCCAATTCTCAGAATTCCGCTGCGAGGCGAGAACGGGATGACGAATCCGCGCGATGTGATTCTAAACCCCGGCGATGTGCTTGTGATTCCACAAGAAACGGCCAAAGTGTTTTATGTCGTTGGGCCACTCAGCCAACGGAACAGCATTCGCTTCTCGACGAATAACAAAGACCGCGAAATTGGCGGCGGCCTGCTGCTTCCCGATGATCGCGAAATTGATGTCGTCACGGCCGTTGCGATGGCCGGTTACATCGATCCTATCGAATCACCAACGACGGTCACGGTGCATCGGCTCCTGCCGGACCGCAGCCCACTGCTGATCCGCGTTGATTTGCTTGCCGCTCGATGCGACCCGCAGGAAACGGTGATGGTGCAATCGGGTGACATCATCTATCTGAATCCGGATCTTTGGTGGTATAGCCGCAGAACATGGGACCGCATTATCGACCGAGCACTCGGCACGGCTATTGGCCGCTGGTTGACGAATTGACGCGTGTCTTATATTCCGCGTGATTCTGACGGAGATGTTTTGCTGTAGCCGGATTCTGACAAATCCGGCTACATGGCATTTGTGGCCGCGCGGGGTATAAATCGCCCCGAAGCATCGCGTCCCCATTCCTGCCCAGCGGCTTGCAAAGCTGCGACTCGCAGTCGCTTTGGCCCGTCTGCGTTCCTGCCATTCGCGGCGGCATGTTGCACAAATGCCACGCTGTGTTTCTGCAAAACCAGCAAAATGAGGCGACCATCGACCGCTGATGGGGGTAGGTTTACTTAGCGTTCACTGGAATCTTCACAGGTTGTCGGTGCAGCGTCCCCGTATTCAGCACGAGAAAGGTCTCTCCGTTGAAGCCAGCAGCGACAACAACTCATCAGACAGTTATCGGGATTCTTTCTCCCGGTGAGATGGGATCTGCGCTGGCAGAAGTGTTGCGGGATCGAGGATTTGAAGTCATCACAACTTTGACGGGGCGGAGTCCACGAAGCACGGAATACTGTGAGCGATCTGGTGTTGCTGCTCGGAAGTGCCTCGCTGACGTTGTCAGCCAGGCCGATGTGATCATCTCGACAGTGACTCCCGACGCCGCAGTCGCTGTTGCCAGCCAGGTCAGACGAGAAGCCGCACGTCTCGACGCTTCATTAATTTACGTGGATGCGAACTCGGTATCGCCTCAAACCATCGGGCGGATCGCCGACGAATTCCAGGACAGCAATATCCAGTTTGTCGATGCAGCGATTCATGGGCTCGCTTCTCGGCTGAAGACTCAGGGTACCATTTTTGCCAGTGGCTCCGCCGCTGGCGTCGTCAGCGAGCTCTTCGGTACCGACGTTCGAGTCAGAATTCTGGGGGGCGAGCCCGGAAATGCATCACTCATGAAAATGACGCTGGGTGGCATGTCGAAAGGAATCATCGGGCTGTTTTTGCAAAGCAGTCTACTGGCACAACACGTCGGGATGGCGGACGAATTCTGCGACGAGTTGGGCCATTACTACCCTGACGTTTTGAATTTTGTCGAACGATCGCTGCCAACGTTTGGACAGCATGCCGCACGACGTGCTGCGGAAATGCGTGAACTTGAAGCATCACTGAGCGTTGCCGGGCTGCCAACTGGGATGGCGGTGGAATTGTCCAGACTGTTTTCTGCTCTGAATGAAAGCGACATGGCAGCAGTTTGTGGACGTGGAGTTCAACCGATGTCGCTGAAAAAACTGATTGAACTCTTGTCTGAATCGCGATTGTCAGTCATTACAGATCGTTTAGCAGCGACAGTGGTTTGACCTAAAATGAAAGTAAGTTCGATGGCGAAGAAACTTAGATCTGCAGAGTTAAATCCCGGTCCGGGATTCCGAATTCGACTGGACTTCGAACGGCTCAGCGTCTCACTGATGCAGGAGTTATCACAGTTTGCAGTGCCGGACATCTCTGACTTATTGAACCGGCTTTATGCCGTTGACCCGGAAATTCGGTGCCTTTCCGGAAGATATCGTCTCTGTGGTCCCGCCTGCACTGTTAAGGTTTTTCCGGGTGATAACCTGATGGTGCACAAGGCACTGGATATCGCGAAGCCGGGTGACATCATTGTTGTTGATGGCAGTGGCTCGCGAACAAACGCGCTGATTGGCGACATCATCTGTACAAAAGCCCGTCATCGCGGCATTCAGGGCTTTGTAATCGATGGACTGATCCGCGACCTGCCGGCAATTGAAGAACTTGGCTACCCGGTGTTTGCACGTGGTACGACGGCCATCGGCCCTTTGCATCGTGGACCTGGCGAAATCAACTTTCCAATTGCCTGCGGAGGTACTGTCGTCAATCCTGGCGACGTGATCATCGCTGACGACGCTGGAATGGTTGCCGTTCCCCGCGACATCGTGAGCACAATCGCCGACATACTCACCAGCCAGAAAGACACAAACCGGGCCTATCTATCTGCTGTGCGCCGGGGAGAATTTTCAAATGAATGGGTCGACAATCTGCTCGCTCAGCATGACTGCCTGATTGTCGATGCCGCTCCGGAAGAGCTGTCAGCGACAATCCCGTCAGATGATGTCCTCGTCGCAGGATAATCGGCCAGTGACAGAATCTCCACGCCGTCGTGAGACAACGCGATGGACTTCGTTTCTTTAGTTCCCCTGTTTCGAACGGTCAAATGACTCGTCTTCTGACAATTCAGGCACTCGCCCACCGAGCTGTTTCCCTTTGGGGGAAGACCGGTCGACAGTCTGCTGCAGCGAAGCGTCAACGGGCGGACTTCTACAAGGTCGCGTGGCGCGAGGCAGCGGACAGTCTGGAAGCGGATCTTGAAACTCTTGATCAGGACGTGCTTGCTATTCGAAAAGGCGGCAAGTCAACACGTGTTTTTTTGAATTACACGGAGCTGGATGACCCGGTGTCGCTGCGAATCGCCGGCAACAAACCACTCGTTCACAGGTTGCTGCGATCACAGGGGATTCCAACCCCGGCTTATCGTGAATTCACACTTAAGACTCTTGCGGACGCAGGTGAGTTCCTGCAGCAGCACGGCACTTGTGTGGTCAAACCCGCCGCCGGCACCGGTGGCGGAAACGGAGTCACAACCGGTGTTCAAACGGTTCGGCAACTCCGACAGGCGTCTGTCGTCGCGGCCGGTCATAGTTCCAGCCTGATCATTGAACAGCAGATTGCTGGTGCGAACATCCGACTCTTATTTCTTGATGGCCAGCTGCTGGATGCCATTGACCGTCGCCCGCCGACCGTCACGGGAGACGGTCGCAGCAGGATCGGCCAGCTCGTTGAAAACGTGAATCAACAGCGTCTGCAGGCGGGGTTTTCAGTCGCACAGTCAGTCTTAAAGCGGGACCAGGACATGCGCCAGACGCTCGCGGCGCAGGGTCTCACGTTGACGTCCGTTCTACCGGTCAACAAGACCGTGCAGTTAAAGACTGTCATCAACGACAATACGGCAGAGGACAACATTTGCGTCATCGATTCGTTGAACACAGCGCTGATTGACGAGGCGCGTTCTGCAGCGGATGCCGTCGGCCTGCGGCTGGCGGGTGTGGATATTGTCACGCCGGACGCCTCACGCTGTCTCACTGACGCTGGCGGTGTCGTACTGGAAGTGAACTCGGCACCGGGGTTTTATTTTCACTACGCTGCACGCAATGGCCGCACTCCGGTTGCCATTCCCGTGCTTGCTGCATGCCTGAACTGCCCAATCGATTCGGGTGCATGGAAAGTACGTGAAGATGCATCGGTGTCGCGTGACCTTTGCGAAGTGACCTCAACACGCTAAACAGGCCCGAAGAGACGACGGAACACAATTAATGCCTCCAGCGACGACTTTCATCGAATCACCGCAATCACGGGAACGCGCAGCGACTGTCGCACGACCGGCGCTGCCACCCGTCATTATCATCGGAGGAAACGACAATGCCTTGTCACTTGCACGTGGCTTTGGTCGCCGGGGAATCGACGTCTACGTTGTCAATCAGCCGAACGCCGATGTCGCGAAGAGTCGGTTCGTGAAAGTCGTTGAGCTTCCCGATCACCCTTCGTTCGAAGATGCTGCAGCAGACTGGCTGTGCGGAACGAATTCAGATCACCTGCAACAAAGTGTGCTGCTGGCAGCCAGTGATGAGGGACTGTCAATCCTCGCGAAATACCATGAATTGCTCTCTCAGCGATTTCTTCTGGATCTTTGCAATCCCGTCGCACAGCTGCAGATGCTGGACAAGCTGGACACCTATCTTCTGGCCCGCAAGGCAGGAGTGCCGACGCCCAAATTCTGGCAGGTGAGCACACAGGATGATCTGGCAAAACTTCGTGATGAACTCGTCTATCCGATTATTGTGAAGCCCGTCCTGTCTCACGTCTTTCAGCAGAAATTCCACACGAAGTTTATCGTTGCCGACAATTTTGAGCAGCTGGCTGAGGCATTCGGCGTCGCGGCTGATGCGAACATTGACGTACTGTTGGTTGAAAAAATTCCCGGACCGGACACGCAACTCTGCAGCTACTACACGTGGCTGGATGAATACGGAAACACGGCTTTCGATTTTACGAAACGGATCATTCGGCGGTATCCAGTCAACATGGGGCTCGCAACGTACCACGTCACGGATCATGTTGAGGGCGTCAAAGAGCACGCCGTCAAACTGTTTCGCCATGTTGAGCTGCAGGGACTGGCAAATGCGGAATTCAAATACGACGCTCGCGATGGTGTGCTGAAACTGATCGAATGCAATGCCCGGTTCACGGCCGCCAACGGCCTGGTCGCTCGTGCCGGAATTGACCTCGGTGCATTGGTCTACAATCGTCTGACCGGACTTCCGTTGCCGCCGTTGGACGACTTTCGCGACGGATTGACATTGTGGGATCCGATGCGGGATTTTAAAGCGTTTCTTGAGCTACGGCGAAGTGGAGAGCTCACCCTTCTCGACTGGCTTCGCAGCGTGTCTCGGTGGCACTGCTTTCCGGGTTTTGACCTGATGGATCCACGTCCCGGGCTGGTACGACTCATGCGGCGTCTGTGTAAGCCCGGCAAGTAACTCACTGATTCTGGTATCACCGCAGGAAACCACGTGATGAGCTCTTTCGAATTCAGTCGTGACAGGAACATTGGCAAGTGTTCTCCGGCCGCGATGTCGTCACCAGACCATCTTCCAATTTTTGCATTTATCTGGGCTTGCCAGGCTCTGGTGCACCAGGGATTTTATTCCAGCTGGCTGAACGAGAATGATCCGCGAGGCTGGATGCTGACAATTCTTGCGGTCGGCACATTACTGCGACCCTCGTCACTGCCGCTGTTTTCCGGCATGTTGCTCAGCAGCATTGTCTACAACGTTGCGAAGTGGCCATTTGTGGTGAATCACATCCTGCTGGAGACGATCATTAATGCCACAATTCTGGGAGCCATCATTGCCACCCTGCTCGGTCGCCGGGAATTCCGGCACTTCGACGACAAATTCCGTATGGAGGTCTTTCAGCGATTCTCCCCCGTCATCTGGATTATGCTGGTGATCATGTACTGGTTTGCCTTCCTTGCGAAATTGAACACGGACTTCATCAACCCGGACTTCAGCTGTGTGGTCTCAATGTATGGCGACGTGCTGAGACGATTCCCCTTCCTGCCCAATAACCCTGCGGCTCACAACGCAGCCATTTTTATGACTCTCGTCATCGAGGCGCTAATCCCGCTGTGTCTTTCATTTCGCCGTACGCGGTGGATCGCGATTCTGATTGGGTTGCCGTTTCATTTGATCCTCGGTCTTATCGGCCATCGCACATTTTCAGCACTCGCCTATGCCCTATACGTGTTGCTGTGTCTGAATGGCATCACGCCATTCATTCAGTTCTGCAGTCAGTGGATCGAACAACGCACATCAGAGAAATCACGCCGCATCGGCTATTCAGTGATGGCCACGACGGTCTTCGCAGTCGTTGCTCTGCTGATCGCGTGCGAACTGAGCGGAACGTCCCGTTCAAAAATTGCCGGCGTAGGTATTTACCAGGTGCAGTGGCTGATCTGGATCGCGTGGTCCGTTTTGGTGGGCGCAGTCTGTGCTGCCGGAATGCTGTGGCACCGATTTCGTGGAGGCTCCGACACTGTTGCCACAGAAGTAAGCCCACGTCCGGGCCTGTTGTGGTGTACGCTGCCGCTGGTCGTTCTCATCGGTCTGTCCCAATACCTCGGGCTGAAGACCGAGACCTGCTTCACAATGTACAGCAATCTGCGAACGGAAGGGAACTGGAATAATCATCTGTTCATGCCAGCGCTTAAGCTCGGTCCATGGCAAAAAGACCTCGTAACGATTGTTTCGACGAACCATTCCACACTCCAGAAGTATGTCGAACACAACGATCTGATCACATTCTTCGAACTGCGCCGTATCGTATCCGCGACATCCTGTGCGACTCCGTTCCATCTGCACTATGAACGATTGGGCGAGCGACAGTATTTGGCGTATTCCGACAATCAGCTGACCCAAACGGAACAGTGGGGCAAGCATTCAGAGTTGCTCGGAATGCTGTTGTATTTTCGTCCAATAACCACAGGTGACTGTGTTCCGTGCCGGCACTGAGAATTCATCAGCACGAAACGCCTTGTGCTGCGATCGGACCAGCATGCCTCTCTGGCTCATCGACGGTCATCGTTGTGATTGGAAAGCGGTGAGTTCAGTGCCCGAGTTATGGAAGCCACGGCCAGCCATCTTTTGAAGGTGGTAAAGATTTCTTCCGTCAAAGATCACTGGCGTCGCTTCAGCAAATCCCCCAACTCATTTCGCAACGATACCATTTGCTCGGAGTTCAACGACGGGCCATTGCCATCTGAGCCATTTAACAGTTGCTCGACTTCTTCAATATCTGAAGCGATTTCTGAATTCTCATCTTCAACGCATTTGCGGCTGGCCTCGGTTGCCATGTCTAGGAGCTTCTTCTTCGTGCGATACGCCGAGTCGTAAGTCGTACTCGCAACGCTGTTCGGATTCACCGAAACCTTAATGAGATCAACCGCCCAAAATACCGTTGGGACGATGATACAGGCTCAGAGGTAGCCCTGTGAAGGTGTGGATTCATTGATTTCTTCTGGCGAGTAGTTTTGCGGTGGCGACGTGTTGTCCGTTACCGGAGTACTTTCGTTTGGGCTGCGGACGTTTGGGGCTGCGAGGATGTTTTTGAAGTTTCTTCAGCGACACTCGTCCAGCCAATTGTTTCAGCTGCGACGCCAGTTGGGCAGTCGTCAGGTTCCCGAAGATCTCCCATTCCTTTGGCGGAATCGCAATCAGCATCCCGTGATACACCTGAGAAATCTCCAGCGACAGATAATAAGACGACAGATTCTCTTCCACTGTTTCTTCTCCATGCACGCTCCGCAGAGCCGCATGAATCACCGACATCCCATTCCACGCCATCAACGCCAAGCAGAACGCAAACACGGCGGCTCGCGGATAGCCCAGCGTGCAGAAATTGCGGTCGGCGATCCAAAGGTCTCCCAAACAGACGGTCAGCAGAACCTGATCCAGCAGCGAACGTTCCTGAGCATGGCCGTCTTCGCAGGGAAAGACGGCGATGGCCAGACGCAGGTCCGGATCGAGCACTGTCAACGCCTGACCGGGCAAAGGAGCGGCGGTTTCCCCCCGAGTTTCCAGAATCCGGTGTTCGGTCGCGGCAAAGTGGTTTCCATCAAGAATTCGGATGTTGTATCCCGGCAGCAGCGGTGTTCGCAGGCCCAGCTTGCGAATCACAGGTCCCAGTTGCCGCACCGAATCACGCACCAGTACGGCGGCCACTTCCGGTTCGACGCCGTTGAGTTTCTGATAAAAGGCTCTGGTTGAAACGGGCAGCGAATCCACACGTTCCTGCAGCGAAGCACCGACGGAAGGATTCACATTGAATACCACTTCCCCCTTGACTTCTGCCACTGTGGAAAAGGGAAGGGTCCGAGTGTACTGAGTGACAGCGTTCTCTTCGAATAGCCCATCCAGCCGCTCTGGATGGAACAAATTCTCGATGATGCCTCGCATCATCACCGTCACGGGACTGGCTTCGACAAACTTTTCAAACGGGCCGCTCAGTAACATCCTTGGCACCTTCGGCTGATTTTGATCTGGTCACCATCAAGACAATGTCCGTATCGACCTCAACAGACCCAAAATCTCAAACACCAAATCTTTCGACCCCTAAACACACCTTCACAGCGTTGCCCGCAGGGGTTCTCACTTTGGCTTCAGTAGCGCGTTGACTTCATCCAGACGCGGCATGGCTGGTTGGGCACCGCGTCGCGTCGTCGCAATTGCTCCAGCGGCGGACGCGAAGCAGAGGGCTTCAAAAATAGGTTGTCCCTGAGCCAGACAGAATCCGAGGGCACCGGCGAACGCGTCGCCTGCCGCGGTTGTATCAACAGCGGTGACAGGAAACGATGGAACGTGTCGGGGGTTGTCTGATTCATCACACACGACGCAGCCGAGTGATCCCAGCGTGATGATGGCGATTTTCGCTCCCAGAGATTGCAAATGCCTCGCCGCGACTACGGCTTCTGCCACATTCGTCACGGGTAGACCAGTGATCAGCGACGCTTCGCTTTCGTTGGGGCAGACGACATCGACGCATAACAGTTCAGGAGGAAATGTCTGCAGTGCAGGGGCAGGGTCAAGGATCGTCAGGACTTTATAGTTTCTGGCAATCCTGATTGCCGTGATGACTGCTTCAACGGGGATTTCCAACTGCAGCAACAAAACGTCAGAGGCTGCAATGCTGGATTCTGCCGCCATGACGTCCGCCGATGTGACGAGGCCGTTCGCACCGGGAATCACGGTGATGCAGTTCTGCCCGCTGTCCGCGACACCGATGACAGCAAGCCCGCTTGACGTACCTCCAGATGTTTTCACGTGAGATGCATCAACGGCTTCTGCCTCTAAACCGACAACCAACGCAGCTCCAAAAGTATCGTCGCCGATGCGTCCGATCAGGCTGACGTCCGCGTTCATCCGCGCAGCCGCGACTGCCTGATTGGCGCCTTTACCGCCGTGAACCTGCTGGAACGAAGTGCCGGTCAGGGTCTCACCGGGTTGTGGCAGGCGAGGAACGTGGTACACGAGATCCAGATTGATTGATCCGACTACCACGATGCGTGGCCGATGTTGTTCCGACATCGCGTTGTCTCTCATTTGTGCGGGACAACGCTGCGTGGTGGTTCACTCGACAACTGCACTAGGGCCTCCGTGACGCGAATCTGCTGATCATTGGTCAGAGTAAGGTATCGATGCAGGCCGGTGTCAGTTGCCACATGAGTCGTTGCTCCGCGATCATCCACTGTCACAATCCCCGGGCCGGACAGACCAAAGAAACCACGCTCGGGTAACACGGCATAGAGCACGCTCGTTAAGTCCCATGTCGGGCGATTGTGCGGCGGCGGTTCGTACAGCAGATACGCGACTTTCAACGGATGATGCAGGACGTAGTTGTAGTCCTGCTCGATGCTGGTTGCCGGGTACGGCACTGCCAGACCGATTTCAAATCCGCTGTACACGATTTGCGTCGGCCATTCTGCGGCAAGAATCTTTGCCGAGGCAATATCTTCCACGACGTTGTATTCCAGATGTTCCGTACCATTGATCGCCGTGAAGGCCCCGGCCATCACCGAAAGTAGTTTCACTTTCTGCTGTGCAAGTTCAAGTCCGGAAAGCGGGCTGATGTCATCACTTGGCGACTTGAGTAAATTAGCGAGGTTATTAGAAAATCCCACTTGCGCAATCACAACACTGCCATCGGCTTCTGCGGCCAATGCCTTTCTGAGGACCGCCACTGCATCCGGCGCGTCTTTGCCGGATCGCAGATTGTGCGGATAGCGATCTCTCCCGTTGTCCTGATCGGTGACCATTCCCGTGAAGCGACTTTGCTGTGGCGTAACTCCACTGCGACAGACACCGATCGGGATGTCGCCGCGACCATAGAACGTATTGATCGCATCCGTCAACGCGGCACACTGGTCATGATCTTTTGTGATTGTCACGGCAATCAAACGACAATGTCCACGACTTTGCAAAGCATGAATGACGCCCATTGCAAGGACGTCATCGCAGTCGTTGCCGATGTCTGTATCAAAGATGAGCGGGGTGGCACTCGACTGTCCAAACGTGATTGCTGAGCAGTTGAGCATTAAAAAAATGAAAAAGACGCTTCGTTTCATCGGATAAACTCACATTGGCAAGTATCTGTCTGGTCTTCACGCCAGCGGCTGATGTGCCGCGTGCCACTGTTTTTGACCAACTATTTGGGAGACTATACCGCACCACTCCGCAGACTTCACGAAACATGTTGCAGATGTTTCAAGTTTTGGATTTCCTATGCTCGCCTCAAGTCATGGGGCAGCGGCGGACGGCCATCTCAGGCGGGCGTTGATTCGTTTGGGATCAACGTTGGTGTGCTGGCGGCCATCAGGCTACAATGCCGCGCATTCGCACGCTATCCTCCGGGGGCGTCAAAGCCCATTCTTGGGTAACGCGAGGGGACGAAAATTGGAGATGCTATAAGAATGGCGACAAATCATGGGGTGCGGTTTGAACGGATTGTAGATGCCGTGAGGACACAAATTGCGGAATGTACGATTGCAGACGTTGTCGCGCGACAAAAGCGCGAGGATCAGTTTGTGCTCGTGGATGTTCGTGAAGATCGTGAATTCAATGCCGCGCGGATTCCGGGTGCCGTACACATTGGTAAAGGTGTCATTGAACGCGATATTGAAGAAAAAATTCCCGACACGTCTGCTTCAATTGTGCTTTACTGTGGAGGAGGGTATCGGTCGGCATTGGCTGCTGTGAATCTGCAGCAGATGGGTTATACCAATGTCAGTTCCATGGACGGCGGATTTCGTGGCTGGAAAGAAGCGGGACTTGATGTGGATTCATTGCCCTGTGTCTGATCCGAATCTGGAGAAACGTAATGTGCAGTGACGGCCTTGATCCTTCAAAACAACGGAGCTTCGGCATGCGTTACTCGGTCGCCCTCGGGTTGCTCCTGACGCTTACCGGGTGCGGTGGCGATGTGTCGAATTCCCCCACGTCAGATTCTGCAACACCCGCCGAAGCCGTGTCTGCTGGACCGCCCACGTCCACAGTCGCAACTTCCCGAGATAGTTCCAAATCCGCTGTGGCCGCAAAAGCGGAGGAAAAATTTGAGTTCAAGCCACTTGCTCTCGACGGCGTTGTCGGCTCCCCAACGGATGCCACGGGTACCAGTGCAAAACCTGACCCGGAAAAACAGATTCAGGCTGTCATTGCCAAGCTACAGCCGTTGCAGATTTTGCTTGGGCAATGGCGTGGCACGACGCGGCGGGAATACGAGAACTTCAAGGCCGTGGACGTGCATGAATGGGTTTGGGATCTTCGCTCCAATCCCGCCCAACCGGCTTTGACGATTCAGTCTGACAAAAGCCCCTACATTAAGACGGGGCGGCTGACATGGGATTCGGAACAGAATAAGTTCGCAATGACGGCGACAGATCCTGCCGGCACGACACGACAATTTACGGGGGACTTTACCGAACCCGTTCATGAAATTGTCGGCAGCGACGACAAGCTGCACAGAGTCTTTCGCCTAGAATTCAATCAAAATGAAATCAGCGAGAGTAGTGAACTTTGGCAACTGGCGTTCGCTCAACAGGAAAATAATCGATATCTCCTAGAAGTCGGAAGGCGTCGCGGGAAAGCGGATTTTTCAAGGTTTGATACCGTTTCTACGCAACGTGAAGGAACTTCATTTGCCGTGAGTGATGCCGGCTATGCAGACAAAACATGTATTATTTCCGAAGGACTCGGCACCATGGAAGTGACCTACAAAGGCCGGTCTTATTGGGTGTGCTGCACAGGTTGCAAGGCTGCGTTCGAAGAAGATCCCGAAACATGGATCGTGCGTGCCGCGAAAAAGGCTGTGCCTAAGTAGGCTGGGGGGGCCAAGCGGCTGGTCAGTTGGGCGCGCCCACCGGTCTGCGCTGGCGGCCTAAGACCCCGATTTCTCGCTCGTCTCAACCTCAGTGAAAACCTGATTTGCATGAATCCCCAACTCGATGTTCTCGCCATAGATATCGGCAATACGCGTGCGAAGTTTGGTGTGTTTCGTGTGCATCAGAATCACGCGGCTGTGCCCGTCAATATCGTGGCGCGGGTGCTGGATCAGATGCCAAGTATTGCGGACGAACTGAGGGCATGGTGGCAGACCTTGGATCAGCCCGCACTAATTCAGGCCATCGTGGCGGGCAGTGATCCAGAGACTCGAGATCAGCTGATCGACGCATGGCCCCTGGCAGAATGCCGACCTGCGGCGATAACTAGCTATCAACAGATTCCGATTGCAGTTGATGTGGACGTCCCTGCCAAAGTTGGCATTGACCGATTGTTGAATGTATTTGCTGCTGGTCGGCTACTTCCGGCAACGCGTGCAGTCATCGTGGTCGATTCCGGGACTGCGACCACCGTTGATCTCATGACCGCAGATCAGACCTTTCGCGGTGGCAGTATTTTGCCCGGGTTGCGACTTTCAGCATACGCGATGCACGATTACACCGCGCGGTTGCCGCTGCTCAACGTCGATAATGAACCTGCTGAACTTCCCGACGTACCAGGGCGCAACACCGAAGATGCCATGCGGGCCGGGCTGTTCATCGGACAGTTGGGAGCAGTCCGAGAACTTGTCAATCGGCTAACGGTTGCCGCGATGCATCGATTCGGGGAAGCAGAGCCTCCCGCGATTGTGGTTACTGGGGGAGGTGGCCGCCAACTGGTGCACCATTTTAGCGGAGCCACATTCATCGACAGCCTTGCCCTCCACGGGCTGGCCTGTCTGGGCCAATCTCCCTCGTAGCACGGGCGCTTCGTCGCGGGAGATTCATCCGGTATTTGCGAGTTTTGAATCAAGCCGGATCTAGCCCGACATTCATCCCATGCTCATCGTCACGGTCTTCAGTTCCGTATAGTTTGCCAGCCCTGCCGCCCCCAATTCCCGACCAATGCCGCTCATTTTGAAACCTCCAAAGGGCGCGGCAGCATCGAAGACATCGTAGCAGTTGACCCACACCGTTCCGGCTCGCACGCTCGCCGCGACCTGATGTGCTTTCTTGACATCACGTGTCCAGACTGCAGCGGCAAGTCCGTAGCATGTGTCATTAGCACGCTTGATCACTTCGGCTGGACTCTTGAACTTCAAGACACTCAGAACCGGGCCGAAGATTTCTTCGCGTGCAATGTCCATCGTGTCGGAAACGTTAGTAAACACTGTGGGTTCAACGAAGAATCCACGTTGGCCGGATCGTTTACCTCCGGTAACACAGTTTGCCCCCTGTGCCTGACCGCGATCGATGTAGCTCATGATCTTGTCCAACTGAGCCTGATCAATTTGTGGGCCCTGATTCGTTTTGAGATCAAACGGATTGCCCAGGACCCTTTGTTGCGCCCGTTGCACAATGCGTTCGACAAACTTGTCGTGCACAGATTCCTCAACAAATAATCGACTGCCCGCACAACAGCATTGTCCCTGATTGAAGAACAAGCCAAACTCTGCTCCGGCTGCGGCCGCATCCAGATCGGCATCTGCGAATACGATATTCGGGCTCTTGCCACCGAGTTCAAAGGTGAGCCGCTTCAGAGTATCTGCAGCTTCGCGCATGATAATTTTTGCTGTCGTACCCTCACCCGTGAACGCAATCTTGTCAACTTGTGAATGTTTCACAAGGGCCGCCCCAGCAGTTGGGCCGTATCCCGGGACGACATTGATCACGCCTGGGGGAAATCCAGCTTCCAACGCTAGTTCGGCCAATCGCAGACAGCTGAGCGGCGTTTGTTCCGCCGGTTTCATGACAATGGTGTTTCCGGTCGCTAGGGCGGGACCCCACTTCCACGCGACCATGAGCAAGGGGAAATTCCACGGGATAATCTGACCACAGACACCGATTGGTTCGCGCCGTGTGTAACAGAAATAATCGCCACGAATTGGAATTGTGTCGCCATGGATTTTGTCAGCCCAGCCTGCATAATAACGCAGGCAATCGATGGCCAGCGGCAAATCTGCCGCACGCGAATCATTAATGGGCTTGCCGTTGTCCAGCGTCTCCAGAGCGGCAAGTTCTTCTTGATGCTGCTCGGCCAGATCGGCTAGTTTCGAAAGTAAACGCCCGCGATCGCGCGCATCCATGCGTGACCATGGCCCGGTTTCAAATGCTGCCCGGGCAGCATGCACGGCAAGATCCACATCGGCCGCATCACCTTCGGCCACTTCGCAAATGACTTCTTCAGTAGCGGGATTGACGGTCTTGAAAGTTTTCCCGCTGAGGGCTGGCCTGAATTCGTCGCCGATCAGGATGCCCGTCTGACGAATTTTCGGTGGTGTGACGGATGTTTCTTCGACGATTAGGGACATGCAAGTCATCCTGAAAAGTGAGCGGACTTCGCGCGACTCCCCGATCCGCATTCTTCCACCGGGGACGCAACTGCACGCTTTGTAGTATGCCGAGGCCGAATCAAAATTGCTATGCAGCGGCGCGACGGCTGCGAGAGACTTTCTTGCCCCGTGCTCGTGGTACGCAGTAGAGGGGCTCATTGATGCTTCAGCGGGATTTGCCGGATGAGAGTACCATTTCAATCGCTATGCCATACTCGCCCCCTCGCCGAATCTGCTGTTTTGCCCGCAATTTCGACGATCAGAACGCTGACGCCGCGCCCCCTGCTTTTGGCCGTCCAGCAACCATGCAACTCGCCGATTTTAACGATTCTGCCGAAAGTGTTGATTCTGAGTGTGGCGGCGCGCCGATGTAACAGCCTGTGAGTGGAAGATTTGAAGTCATCTGACGAGTCTCGGCATTGCGGATACGAGTCTGTTTCCGGGGGCGATTTAGACAGTTTCGACTGTCAAACTGATCGGTCCGTCTTGCCGAGATTTCGTCCAGAATCATTTGCCGGTGTTCAGTGTGACACCGGCATGGAGCAATCGATTGTTGGGACCAGCAGACCCAGCGATCGAATTTTTCTGTTGAGTCGCAGGAGGAGCACGGAATGCTGAAGCGAATCGTCATGTTTGCAATCATCGCAGTCGCCGTGGCGACAAGCGTACGCTGTGCCGAAGCTGCCCCACCGGGACAGCCTTCCGACTGGCAGCGGTTTTACCACTACCCGTACGTTTACTATCCACAGTCTTTCCAGAAGCCGAAGCAGTACGACAACATGTACCACCGCTACGAGCCTTCCATGCAAATCCCAGTCTACAACAAAAGCTGGTACAACTTCTACCCGACTGAAAAACCGTACCACAGCGGTTCACACTACATCTTGGATGTCTTCTGAGACTTCCCGTGGCAGACAGTTCCTCCGCACACGGATCACTGCTTCGGATCGGAGACTGTCCTGCATATTTCTCCATGCCACAGGCTTTGGAATCAACGTCGCAACCACAAGTGCGGCGTTAATTTCAAAGCCTGTGGTCTTTGGCCGTTGCCTGAGTTAGGCCCAGTTGTTGGAGGAACTTCAGCCTGCCAAGCCAAGCTTAAACGCTTGTTTTTCCCGCAACATCCGAGATTGCGAGCAGTGAGCGATTTTGGGGGAGACTCAATTCAAAGTCTTTCCTCCGACGACGTACTACGGAGATTCAACAGCCTTCAGCACAGGCACTTTTCCATCGTCGATAATAAACTTGTAGGTGACTTTCCGGAAGTCCGTCGGGGTTCCTGCGTCGTCCCTTTTGACGATCCGTTGCCCGTCTGCGGCAAACTCCTGTGGCTCTGTGCCAGGGGATGTGCGTTGCCAGCCCAATAGTTCAGAGGTTGGCGAATAACGGTACTCGTCCCGCCAACGCTTTGGGATGTCGATTAATGGATCGACATATCGATCACAAATTACGGCGGTTCCATAGTCGACTGCCTGAATCCGGCCGTCGGCGTACGTCCGATCTTCATTTGCCAAGGTAAACGAACTGACGAAGGCCGGTAACGAAGGAGTCTGTCCGTTGTCCGCGAATACGCCGATATCCACGCGGTTCGTTTCCATTCCTTCCAGTCCCGGGATTTTCGTCCTGGCGTGCCATTGCAGAATGATCTCCGCCCTCGCTCCGTTCACCCTCAGCGGTCGAATCTGCACCTTGTCCGGATCGCCCTGCAAGACCACCCAGCGAAATGTCAGCGGTCGCCCGTTCAGGTCTGCACTGATACCGGCATCAACGACCATTCTGCGTCGAAACGCGGTTGTACGAAAAATGCGAGCCACGGCGGCAGGCGTGTCGAACAGTCTTTCGGCAGCGTGCGGATGAAAGTAATCGCGACCGGGTACGCCCCGGTCTTCCTCAACAACCTGAATGCGAACCATCGCCGGCAGAGTCGCAAGCGTGAGCTCGTGTGCCATCTGTACCATTCGTAAGACATCCAGTTCCGAACTCTGAAACACGACCGGATGGGCTTTGCCTGAATAGTAGTCGTCGTCCGTCTGCACAGATTTCTGACTCCGCCGCAGTAGAATTTGTACAACATGCATCAGCCAGTGAGATTCAATCAGCTTCTGTTGAACGTCTGGACGAAATGCTGCTAGCGTGAGCGCTATGGCTTCCATAAATGGCTGATCTGATCCGGACGATCCCTGTGAAATTACCCAGAACGGTGCGTTCGCGGGATAGACATCGCCATGTTCCGGATCGAAATCATTATGTTCGGGATAGCAGTACATCTGATTGTTCAGAAATTCATTGTAGACGATTTTTGTGAATGCATCGTCGGGCATCACGATTCGAGGATTGCTCCGCCAGAATGGCGACCCAACCTGCGCTGTCGATGAATTGCCAAAGGTCGGCAGATCAAAGGCCTGACCGATTCTCTGCCCCCAGTCGGCATCGGCCTTCCTTGCTGCTGCGTCGTACTCCACGAACGCCAGATGAGGAAACTTGCTCTGGTTCAGATTTGAATGATCGCGATCGCGATTGTCATACAAAAACCCGTGATGGCCAGAAGCCGTGCCTTCTTCAATCCATTTCTGCACTGCCACTTCAGCTGGAGACGAACCGATGATTATAGCGCCGCGTGACGGTGCACCCGGTAAATTGAAACTCGTCACGAGTGACAACCTAGATTCTTCCCAGCGCGTATTGAGTTCTGTGACCCGCGCCACATTGTCACGTATTTCTCCACGCTGGAACGGCCGCTCTGTCGGAGCGATCTCTGGCACAGTTCCTTGCGGAGTCTCGTCGGCCGCCGGGATCTGTGGCTGCCGAAGCTGTGAAATCCGCTGAGTCGGGAAGTTGAACAGTCCGGTCGATACGGCCAGTTCATCCACCGGACTCACCACGAGCACGGCAAACATCAAGAGCATGGAAGTAATGGCTATGACCACGGAAAATACTCGCATACACAGTCTCTAAATCAATCTGCATCCGCCCCGCACTCATACTCTGCACGAGCACACATGGCGTGTAGCCAGATTCGGAAGAATTCGGAGGTGTGCATTATTCATGGCCGAATTCGGACGAATCCGCCTCCAACAAATCATCTCAATCAGACCAGCGCGGAGTATTTTTGACCCGAAGTGTGCGGTAGTTCGTCTGTCGCGTCAATCGAATTGCCAGACTGCCCGGCATCCTGCATGGACTTGGCGCGAAAATTCCACAACGAAGCAGCAGGGCCAATGAGGTTGCTTATCCCGCGCGCGGTCATGTGCAAGACAATTGGCGAGCGGCATGCGTCCGCTTGCCGGTCCGGCTCCCGACATTTGCTCGGTCAACTGTGTGAGACCCACTTCGGTTGTGTCCTGAACCAGCAGGGCAACTGACTGCTCCGAACAGCGTCTCCGAGTGCATTCAAAGTGCGTTGACAGAATCAGTTCCGGCGTGACTTTTTCGTTGGCAAAGAAACGATACGTGCCTTCCAGTTCAGTCCGAGTGGCCGTAGC
>QWQG01000011.1 GCA_003670925.1 Planctomycetota bacterium
CCGTCGAGTTGCTGCGGTTTGCTTTCGATGTACTTACGGACATCCGCCAGCAGTTCGTCGATCTTAATGGGGCGAGCTTCAAACGTCGCTTTGTTGCCGTTGCGATATCGGATATCGAGCGTCGCGCCTTTTCCTGCAGGCTGCACCGATGTGCTTTCAATCTGCATCCAGTTCTTCTCGATCTGATCGATCCGAGCCTGAACACCCTGCCTGTCATCCTTGTCGGTCGCCAGTTTCAGCATCTCTCGTAGCAGATCAGCTGCCTGCGAATACTGATGCCGATTCATGCGTTCGTTAATGAGCGATTCCAGAGCCTGTCGCTTTGTCTCGCCGCCGCGTGCAATGACAGCTTTCAGGATTACGATGTGATTGAATTCATCCGGAAGTGCGAACCGCTTCACGCCGGTCGTCAGCTTTGCGATCGTCTCGGTGTCGGCCAGTTCATGCGCCGCCCATTCTCCGGACGGCTTTGGCTTTTCATTGCCGGCTTCGTCGCCTGCTGCAGCCTCACGAATGACAGGAGGCCCGCCAACAGCCGAAGCTCCAACGCCGAACTGCGACTGCAGAAACCCGGCCCACTCGAGATCTACCGGGCTGCGGCGATCGGCGACATGTTGCACGACCTGAGCCAGAGCCCAGCGCCAGCGTTCGCCGTCGGACTTTGCTGTGTCCCACGATTCCGGCTTGTGATGAAAAACCGGATTGCCATCCTGATCGACCGGAGCACCTTTGCCCGGCGCACCCCAACCGCCGCGCCCGTAACCACGGCCGCCTTCGGAAATTTCAAAATCCGGCAGCGTTTGCAGATCTGTCAGATCCTGCAGCTTCCATGCTTCACCATGTCGCGCACTGCTGATTTGATCGCCAAGCGTCTGCCATAAATCAGCACGCTCAGCTGGTGTGGCCTTGTCATCTTTCTCGGCCAAGGCTATCGACTGCAGAAGGAGTTGCAGCGACCGAACTCGATCCCGATCCGCCACACTGGCCCACTGTCCGCCGCCGCGATGGCCGCCACGTTCAAATTTGCCCGCGACGACGAACCCCTCCGAGTCAATTTCGCCCGCATAGACTCGGGCCGCTCGAACCAACAAGCGAAAATCGACTTTGTGGTTTTCGATGGCCACCTCTAGCAGTTCATCGGCCTCATGAATCAACCCGAGATTATTGAGGCAAGTGATGGCAAATCCCAAGTCCTCTGGAACTCCGTTCCCCGTATTCTCTGGATCTTGAGCCAACGCCCGATACAGCTGCAACGCATCGTCAATGTTGTTCTCGTCAAGCAGCTTCTTGGCCTGTATCCGTTTATCGACTGGAGGTTGCAACTTGGTTGCCGTCAGTCCTGCAGAACTTAAAATGATCACCGCCACCAGACACGCAATCGCTTTATACATGACTCCAACCTTAGCTAGAAAATACATCGGCGGTCCCCCGTGCGGAAGCGACTGCTTTGTGGCTCAAACAGACAGGCACGGCACGGCAGACGTTTTTGGGGTGCGAGAAGTTCCCACAAAACTGCGTTCCAAGAAAATAAGAACGCCAGAAATGTCAGATAACGTTGCGATTGACCTGCATTCTGAAGGAAAACCAAGTTGGTAAGAAATCTGTGAGTGTGACCAAGATTAAGATGCGCGACACAGAAGGGCACCCCAGAGCTACCGACCTCGTGATCATCTCCTGGGAGTCTTTGCTCAAACAAGGTTTCTTAGCGATTGCCGATGTTGATTTCGCGGTATTCGCCGTTGGACTGGCTGGCAAGCAGTTCGAGCCACGTGGGACCGCGTGAAGTCAGTGCCCCGTCGCCGAATTTTACGACGTGAATTGTCAAACTTCCTGAAAGTCGACGAATCTCGGCCAGTTGTCCGGGGGAGAGTTCCGGTTCATCACCGTCGGTGAGGAAGTAGATCACATCAGGTTTCAGACTGATGGCTTCGAGGAGTGCCGGCATGTGTTCCGTGCCGCGATCAGAAGTGACGCGATCCACCTCATGTCCCGCAAGTTCTTTGTTGACGTCGGTTGCGAAATACATCGCCTTTTCGTCCTGCCGACGTATTTTCAATCGTTCGCGTGATTCGTTGTAAAAGATGACGGCGAACTTCTGATTGGGTTGCAGGAGTCGCAGGCTGGCCTTCAATTGACTTTGGGCAATCTTCAAGCGACTGCCGCTCATACTGCTGCTAGTGTCGATGATGTACACAAACGTCTTGCCGACGCCGGAAATATTCATGAAGGTTGTTTCACCGGGGCCGCCCGTGCCGCCAATTCGAGCCGCACCACCTGCTTCTGAGGGCTTGATAAGCGAACGTGTTCCTGAACTCGATTGAGAACGACTTCCCCCGATGACATCATTAGGGCCGATCAGAGCTGGCAACTTTGAATTAGACGCACCGTTTGTGTTGAATGCGGAGTCAAGCGAATTTTTGTTCAGGAGTGAAGCGATGTCCGGGGCTTCCGTGGGGATACGATTCCGCTGATGGTCGGGTACAGAGTTGTCTGTTGTGGTTTCATTTGGCTGCTGTTCTTGGACAGGCTGCGTCACGTGCGAGTCGCCAGCTCCGGATGCCAGTCCCACATTCGAGGTGCCATCGTCAACGCCTTCGACAACGAACAACCCGACATCTCGAAAGACTTCACCACCCGCATTTCCCGTGCTGGCTTGTTGACAACCACGGAGCGTCAATCCAACAATATAAAAAACGGCCAGATGCAAAGCCAAAGACACGACCCAGCCTGCAAAGAATGACGGCCTCGGGATTTCCTTACCAGCCAGCAGAGCGGTCATTCTGAAACTCCTTCAGCAGCACGCTACCGCGCAAGTCCACGATTCCTGCGGCAGACGCATCGCCTGCACAAATGAAGCTAAGCGACCGCTATTGTTTTGTGTCGTCTGCGGGGACTGGCGTGGTGGGTCTGTCTGTTGCGGCGGGTGCCTGGATCGCTTGTTGAATCGCCTGAATTGTCTGCTCAGTGATGTCTTCTTCCTTCACGCCGTCCGGCGTCGTAAACACAAACGTGTCTTCCGGTAATGTTTCGTTCAGCACCACATTTCGAAGATCGAGCGTCACCATCGGGCGATCAAACTTCTGCGCCGGATCGGCAGCACGTTTGCGATATTCGATCCGACGCGGGATCAATGTCTTTGTGTCGATGTAGAACACAACATACTCAGGAACATGCGGCCGCGGATCAGCAATCACGTCATCGGCGAGCTGGAACAGTTCCTTCCGTGCCTTCGCGTTCCAGCGGCCGCGCACGACGTAGAAGTCTGATTCTCCGACTTTTTTGGTCTGCACAGGAGCAAACTCCATGAGTGACTCAATTCGCGAAATCAGGCCACGCAACCCACCCACACCAAGGTCCATGGCCACATGATCCGCATCGTAGCCTGCGACTTTTGTCGCCACGTCCATAATGTCGCGCAGGTTACGTCGTGTCACTTGGACGGTGCCGCCGTTTTTCCAGAGCGTGAAAAGGACCGAGCCATCACTGACCTGCGTCAGTTCGCCCCGAGCCGTTTCTGGTGCCAAGGCTGTTGGCTCCGCATCGATCGCCATCTTCTTTGTGTCGTCTTTATGAGATGTCTGAGTCGGAAAGATCCTGAATTCCACAGAGACTCGATTTCCGGACGCTTCCGCGTACGTGCCGGTGGCATGCAGCGTCATGCCGGACATTTTTACGATTTGATGAAGGTCGCATTTCAAGGAATCCAAGCTTTGCAGTTTGCTGCGAACCTGATTGAGGAGATCTGTCGGGTTGGGAGCATCGGCAGATGCTGCCGTTGCGGCCTGAGTCGCGGGATCTGTGGCAGACGCGTCAACACCCAGTGTGGCCGGCGCACCGGCGTCTGTCGACGGTGTTTTTGGATCGGAAGCGGCAGTGTCTGGCGGAAGTGACTTCTCATCAGCAGATTTTGCCGGAGTCTGGTGCATCGCGATTGCCAGCACGACTGCGACGGCAGTGATGAATGTGAGTCCGGGAAAGTTGGTCAATGAATTAGGTTTGTGATTCATGTTCTGATTTTACTGGATTTGCCAAAGATTCGAGCGGTAACGACCCGAAGAAAGTGAGGAAGGACTGACGGATTGTTTGGGCATCGTAGTGATTTTGAGTGCGATTGGTGTAAAGCTGCTGGCAGCTTGGTCAATCAAAACCGGAATTCTGCTCAAAAATCCGAAGTACGCCGATCGGTTCGAGCGTGCAAAAGCAGTGTACCGTCGCTCCCTGAGTGGGGTCGATGGCAAAGTGCGTACAGTCGGGCACAGTGAGTTTTCAAGTTAATGTACGGTCATCTGCGGGATGTTGTTGGAACGAACACTCAGCATCTCAAGGAAGGGGTAGCAATGAGATATTACTTTCTGGCCCTTGGCGCCCTCGTAGTGGTGTGTATGGGCTGCGCCGGAGGCGGCGGAGCAGGCGGCCACGGACTCCTGAAGCCCAACGAATACGTTGCGCCGCCTGCTGCCATGTTGCAGCATCCCGGCCCAATGGTCGATGGCCCTGGACCCGGTGTCTTGGGAATGCTGGCTCAGCCGGGTGGCCCCGGCATGATGGGCCCGAGTAGTCCACAAATGTCGACTCAGATCAAGTTTATTGGTCAGGATGGCATGTCAGTTGGCTGGATGTCGGGAGCGACCCTGGCTCGGAATCAGCGTTTCGTACCCGGTCGAGCTGACTTTCCACAGTCTGCTATTTACCAGTTGGTGTTCTCGAACATCCCTGGCGACGGATGGGAAGGCCAGAGTCTTTATCCATCTCTCGAAGTCCGAACGGCTCATCCAAACACGTTTGCTTACCTCCAGCACAACACGGTGCCGGTAGAAGTGACTGACGAAGATCTCGAACACATTCGCAGCAACAACATGGTGACGAAAGTCATCTATCTGCCAGATCCGGAGTTCCAAGCTCGGGCTATTGCGGGTGTCGAGACGCTCGTCTCAACTACCTTGGATGTTGGTGTTGATCCCATCGAACAGGCTGAACGCATGGGTACGATCATGGTGGTTCTGCGAGTTGGAAACAAAGAGTTCGACTTGGACGGCGGCACAGTTGCTGCAGCAAACGGTTCTATTCAGACTGTGGGTTTCCAAATTGCCGATGGAGACGCAGGTCAGTACTTGCCGCCTTCACCGGTGACGATCATCCCAACCGAAATGCCGGGAGTTCCCGGTGCAATGATTGCTGCGGGTGGTGGTTATCCCGGCCAGTCGGTCCCCGTGTCTGGGATGGGCCCAACACCTGTCTACGGAATGCCGATGACAGCGACACCGATCGGTTTGCCTGGTCCTCCACATCTTCCACTGGGTGGACCGGCGGGACTGAAGTCACACACGATTCGCAACCTGAGTGACAACCGAATGCCGGAACCTGTCGATCACTTGCTGATCGATGTTAAACACAATCCTGGTTATAGCGTACCGGAACCGGTTCGCCATATTCAGTACACCGAAAGTCATCCGGTTCACGCTCCTGGCGAAGTATCAACGCCACAGTCACGGGCCACCGGATTCTAAGTTGTCACTAGTTTGAAATCTTTGACCGCGGGGGCGATTCGAAGCATCGGCTTCGATCGCCCTTCCTGCGTCTGCGATGCTGAAAACTTTTCAACGTCGGAAGTTACCATGACCACACTCTTCAATTTTTCACTCAAGCTGCAAACGCTGCAGGTCGCGATGTTCACCGTCGTTGCCGGCTGGGGTTTAACCGTGTGCGGCCAGCAGAGCGACGATTTCCAACCGCTCAACGAAAAGATGATGCCCGGGTTTGTCGCTGATACGCTGGCTCGCGTTCGTCAGTATGATCCGTCTTGGCTCCAGCCAGTACGTGTCGAACTGCCAACGGCCGGAACGGTATCTGTGTACTCGGCAACCTCAGTGCCGAACGCCGTCCTCGCAACTCCGGCACAATTTTCAGTGAACGCCGGGCACATTTATCGCCTGCGAATTTCTGAGATGCCGGAGTTTCCGAATGTCGAAGTGTATCCCTCGATTGAAATCCTAGATCGCATGCATCCGCCCACTGGCCGTGCGGGAGATTATCCGATTCCTATCGTCCTGACCGAAGCGGATATTCGTGAAGTGCTCGACGGCCGCATGGTGACGCGGGTCGTTTATCTTGAACAGCCGCAATTGGCTGCCATCTTGGATCCGTTGCGTCGCGAAATTCCCCAGTCCTTAGATCCAGCCGCCAACGCGTTGCAGGCCGCCGACCAGCTAGGACGTCCGATGATCATTGTGCGCATCGGTGGCCGCACGCCGTCCGGAGACCAGATGCCATATATGTACTATGGCTCGGGCGGTGGTTTTGACCTTGGGAATTCCATCCCCATCCACACGGGAGTGGTAAAACTTTCTGACAAACGCGGACCTAAATCGTCCATCGCAAGCCGCTGATCAAAGAACAATGGTACCCGTGTGAATCAGCCGAAAAAACATCACGACTCTCATGCGTTACTTTGCCTAACAGCCAAAATGAACGTGACCAGCAGGAACGCTCAAATGCTTTCAGCGACATCAAAATCTGCCCGACTGCTGATTCCCGGCTTTGCTGGCTTGGCCCTGATGCTGAATTCCGGCTGCGGCGTCCTTCCCCATCTGCAGCGTGAACCCGATCACGTCTTTTCTTCCTCGCTGCCGGAGATACCTGAAACCCCAGTCCGTCCTGCATCAACTCCAGTTGAAGCACACTATCCGGACACCTTAAATCCCAACGCCACTCCAAATCCCGCAGACGGTACCGTGCGGATGGATGTCAAGCCGACATTGATCGACGGTCACATTGCGAAAGCAACGGTTTCCACGCTCGACAGTCCTGTGGCAGATCAGCCAGACGCCCGGAAGCAAGTTTTCAGTCAGATTCAACTCGTCAGCTTTCAGGCAGAAGAAGCAGACACTTTGGTGCAGCCGGACAGCCCGACATTTACGCCTGCGGAACCACGACGCGAAATCGATCCCCGCGAAGAACCATGCAATCGCATGGAAACGCTTGCCGCCTCACCATTTGCAGATATCTATTCGGACGAATACATCTTTGACGGTGGCGACCGAAATGCTCCAGCCGGTTATGTTGCCGGTCAGCGGAGCGGATTTGACTCAGAAGACACTGTCGCAAAGTACACCGATCATGTCGGTGATGCACGCACGTCGCCGTCCAATCGAGTTGCCGTCTACGCCCCTCGTTTCGGATCTGTGCGCACGGTCATCGGGCTTCAGGCCGATATAAAAGTTGACAAGGCTGCTGGAGCAAAAGACAGTCAGGGAATTGGCAATATTAAGACGGGCAATGCGGCTCAGGAAAATGTCCACGACACCATGCTGTCGGGCTTAGAATCACGCAACCGAGTTGACGGAATGGAAAGTGCCACACCTGCGATGCAGTCGCGACGGACTGATTCCGTTGAACAGAATCGGAAAGTGGATGAAGGCCATGAAGGGCGACAGTATTCCAGCCACGGCTCGATGGATCGCCACCAAGGCTTCGTCCTGCAACAGCAGATTCAAAACGCGAGGTCATGGACCCGAGATCAGTATCCCGTGCTGACCGCCTCGACAACGAATGCTAACCAGATTAAAGCGACGTTCAAGGTCCAGCAGACTGTCGGGCTAGAGGACGAACGTAAGACCAAAGGCAACATCCATGTCGTGAAGCTTGCCGATCATGAGATGGCGCAGGCCGGCGACACGATCAAGTTCACGATCCGCTTTGAGAACACGGGTGACTTTGACGTCTACGATGTCAGCATCGTCGATAACCTCACGCCACGGCTAGAGTACCTGCCGGGGACTGCCGTGATTGATGGCCAGCATCCTGGTGAAGTCCTCGTTGAGGATAACGGCGAGGGCAGTTCCATCCTTACCTTCGACCTTGACCAGCCACTCAAAAGCCATGACCGCGGCGAAATTACCTTTGAAACTCGCGTGCGGTAAATTTCCTATGGCTCTGCTGTCAGACTAGGCAGGCACTCTGAATAAGGGAAGCCGAGGCCGCTCGACGACTTCACCCGTGTCTGCTCTTCTTGCGTGCTTCACTTTCACTGTGTGCGATTTCAGGTTACACCTTGGTTCGCTGCGTTCCTGCAACGTCCTCGGAATTTCGTACCTCGTACACGGTTTCCCCCCATGCACATCCTTGGCAAGCTATTGCTCGTTTTCCTGACGGTAACACTCCCCCCAGTTGCGATGTCGCAGGAACAGGACTTTAATCAAAAAGTAGCTGACTCTGATCCATGGCGGACTGAGCAGGCCCGTGAATTGGATGAGTATATTCGGAAAATAGCGGCGGACTCCAGTCGCATGGCTGAGCTGTTCAAGCCGGATTATTCCTCAATCCAGGCTTTTGAAAAATCGGCCGAGCCGCTGCGAAATGCGTTCTGCGATTCGATCGGCTATCCACCTCCGGGGGAGCGACCTGCTGGAGCAGCAGCGTTTACGCGGATCGGTGAGGACGCGATCGGTGTTTACTATCGCGCCGTGATTCCCATTTTGCCCGGCGTGCATTCCGAGGGCATCTACATCGTCCCGAAATCTATTCAGGGCAAGGCGCCATTGGTGATTTCGATGCATGGTGGCGGCGGGTCTCCAGAAGTCGCGCTGTTCAACGGCGGGGCCAATTATCACGACATGGTGCGCGGCGCCGCAAAGCGGGGTTACGTCGTTTATGCGCCGCAACATCTGTTTCAGGCCGCAGGGTATCCACAGAATATTCGGCAGCAGATAGACGATCGGATGCGACTGATCGGCACCAGTCTCACGGCTGTTGAGATCGCCAAGATTACGTACGCCATTGACGAACTTGTGAAACGCCCCGAAGTCGATGCGGAGCGAATCGCGATGGTTGGCCTTTCCTACGGTGGCTACTATGCGCAGGTAACGCCAGCAATTGACACCCGTATCAAGGTCTCGGTATCGAGTTGTTACTTCGGCGTTCAGGAGGGCCGCTACGAAGCCGACGAAATGTCCGTCCCATCTGACTTTCGCTTCATGCACCGCATCACGCTCTTTAACGATGCGGATCTGGTAAGCCTGATTTGCCCGCGTGCTCATCAAATCCAAGCCGGAGCAACGGATAACGCGTCACACCGCGAAAAAGGCAAAACTCTTGCTCCTCGAGCCGCTGTGTTCTTCGAAAAACTCAACCTGAGCGACCACTTCCAGCATATCGTCTTCGAAGGCGGTCACGAATTTGACGATGAGTCGGCATGGGCGTTTGTCGAGAAGCACCTGTAAACCAGCAAGCGACAGGATGTCACTCCTCCGTGACTTAACATTCTGCTATTTGGGCTAGTCTCCGATCGCGGCGATGTACGGAACGCTTCAATGCATTCAGCTCGCAAGATCGACATTTTTCTAAAAATAGGCGGCCACGAAATCACAACTGCGAATTTAGTCAAGAGTTGTTTTCCCGTCGTGCGGATCGATGACGCGCACGCTGGGACGCGGGCCAGCATTTGTGGCGTCCCCAACGGGAGGCTGTGGAAAACTGGACGAGAAAGAGCTAACCCAAACGGAGCCCTGAACGCTGCCGACAGCGCGGCTCACAAGCCGTTTCCTAACATAGCCGGCAAACGCAGTTCGCACGGCAGGAATCAGCAACAGAAAGCCGGCAGTGTCGGTAAGAATGCCGGGCGTCAATAACAGCGCCCCGGCCACAAGAATCACCACGCCGGCAACGATCGATTGCGAGGGAGATTGTCCAGCCAACAACTGCTGCTGAATTTGCCGCCATGCCTTCATCCCCTGCCAACGCACGAGACTCATACCAAGCATTCCGGTCGATACCACCAACGCGATTGTCCAGCTAAGGCTGGTTCGCTGCGTGAGTTCCACAAGCAGCCAAAGTTCGACGAGCGGGACAAGAGCCAGCAAAAAAATGAGTTTTAGAAACAATGTAGGGTCTTTCCCGTCATCTACTCGGCGCGGTCATGAGTCAGACAATTGGTGAGCGGCATGCGTCAGCTTGCCGGTCCAAAACGACGTACCATTGGGCCAGCTCCGCTCCGCTCGCCGGATTCATTTCTGGCTGCGTGCAGTCTAGCGGAACGATATCAATTTTGGAAAAATGTCCAAACTTGAAAAGTTGCGGAGCGGTATCCTGACAGGCTTCCTTGTCCCGATCTTCGCGATACAATCTCTGAAAACCACCCAATTTGCCTTGCGTGCTGCGTATCCTGTGTTGGGATGATCGGCGTCATGCGGCGGTAGGGTAAAGATGTTAGGGGTAGACACCATGGCTCGACAATTGATTTTCTGTTTGCTGGCGTTTTCTGGTGCGATGGGCACGACGGACGCTGGTCACTTCTTTCGTTGTTATTCACGCCCGGTTGTTGTAGCACCAGTGGTGGCCTACCAGTCGGCTTATGTGGTTCCGACCATGTCGTATGCCGTTACGCAGATGCCAATAACGACGGTGTCGTATGCTCCAGCTTACTACGCTCCAGCTTACTATGCTCCAGCTTACTATGCTCCAGCTTACTATGCTCCAGCTTACTATGCTCCAGCTTACTATGCTCCAGCTTACTATGCTCCAACTTACTCCGCGCCAGCTTACTATGCTCCAACTTACTATGCTCCAGCACCAGTTTATGCGGTGCCTGCATACGGTTACGGGCAGCGGATCCACAGTCATTTGAACGTCCACAGAAACGGGACCTACAACTATCACCTTCGCGTGCGATAAGGGCGAAGGACTGCAGCAGGAATTGCCGGATTTTGTCGCTTTACGAGCGATGGTTTTGGCCAAACTTTAGAGTTCGAGGTTGACGAGCCGGGAATGCAGTCGATGCTAGTGCTTGTGCTGAACTGAAGCTTTTAGATCGGAACCTAAGCGCAGACGATACGTCGCGTACCCAGCCCCAAGGGGTGCAAAAACGGTCTGGAGTCATTTTGTTAAAACCGTTATAAGGCTGTCCTCACTGAGGCGGACGAGTCGCGGGCAAGCTTAGGCTTGTGATAAATGTGATCCGGACACAAAGGATTCGGCAGGAAGCCGGAAGCTTTGAGTCATCTTCAGTCAGCGTGTTTGACAACGATTCTGCTCATTGAAGCAGACATGTTCTCTCATCGGAAGGAGTCCGATGGTGCGCTTCATCGCTGCCATTACCATTACGATCTGTTGTTACTCATCTGCTGTTCAGGCGCAAGCAAAACCGCCTAGCAAACGTCCTGTGACACCTGTCTCTCGGACTCAGGTGGAAGATTCACCGTCCCGCGCGGGGGTAGAACTTCAGCAAGATCCTCCGAATCAGGGTGTCCAGCCGTTAGCTCCAGAGCTCGAGCAATTGCTTCGCGACTGGGCGGCTGCGAGCGACAAGATTGAGCGTCTGGAAGGCGCACATTTGCGGCGTGTGTACGACATGACGTACGAGGTTGAGAAACTTTCCCAAGGGCGATTCTATTTTGAGACGCCCGATAAGGGCCGCATCAATATTTCGCCCATCGCAGTCACGCCGAAGATGGTGGATCAGCGTTCAAGTGGTGCCGTGCCGACCAAAAAGCGCAAAGACGGCAAGCCATTTGAGTTAAAATCAGATCAGGAAGAATGCTGGTCCTGCGACGGTCTTCGCGTCTATGAAATGGACGTCGCCCAGAAACAAGCGAGGGTTGCGCAATTGCCGGCTGATGTGCAGGGCAAGAATATCATGGACAGCCCCTTGCCGTTCCTGTTCGGGATGCCCCCGGAGAAAGCGAAACGCCGGTTTGCGATGTCGTTGATGCGTCCCATTGATCCTGCAAGCGGCCGGGCTTCGCTCCATATTCTACCTAAGCTTCCACAAGATTCGGGGAATTGGGCCAGTGCTGACGTGATCCTAAATCTGAAGACATTTCTTCCGGAAGCGGTACAGTTGGTCGATCCCGCTGGGACAAAAATCACGGTTTACAGTTTTTCAAGCTTGAAAGTGAATGAGAACAAATTTATCGATGCCATCATTGATAACCAAGATCCGAAGACGCGATACACGCCAGATTTGCGTGGTTTCAACGTCCAAGTCCAAGGTAGCGAAGAGCCTGCACAAATCGGGGAGCAGGATCTGACAGATCCTAGCTCGCAACCTAATCCAAAACTCGCCGTTCCAGCAAAGGGTGAACTTGTCAACGTTCAAGGGATGTTGCATTCTGAGGCGGTAATTCAACTCGAACGCCAAGGACTGAAGCGTGTCAAAGATGATAAGGAAGCCAACAGTATCATCTTAGAAGCTGGGCCGATTGCGGAAAAAGAAGGTGATGTTTTCACTGTTAAGTCTCAGGATCCACCTGCGGGCACGGCTCTGAAAAAAGGCATGAAGGTGCGCCTGACCATTTGGACAAAATCTGGCGGCAACGCGAAGCAGTAGCGGCGATCGAGGGTTGCGGCAGTCCTGAGGCGCGCGGCAGAAAAATGACCGGAGCTGAATTGTAAGAAACCCGTGACGGGATCGGGACGGCATCATCCCTCGCACGCCTGACATACGGACAACGGTCATGCGCTTTTTTTGTGTGCGGAAAGTCAGCATCTTTTGGCTATGTTTTGTAGTATGCGCACCGCATGTCGCCTCGGCTTTTCAGATAGGGACAGCGCCAGCGAAGAGCGCTGTTGACGCCGTGACCGAATTGCATCGGATCTTTGCCGAAGAATGGCAACGGACGTTGCGGGAGAATCCGACGCAGGCCTCTCAACTGGGCGATCGACGCTACAGTCAGTTCTGGCCCGATACTTCACTGACCGCAATCCATGCGTCGCAGGCAAAAACGCGGCAAGTACTGGCAGCCATAAAGGCACTGGACAGATCGGCGTTTTCAACTGACGACAGCTTGAACGCGCGACTCTTTGAATCTCAGTACGAAGCCGACATCAGCGAACAGCCATTCCACCTGCATCTGCTGCCGATCAATCAACGTGGCGGATTACAAGATGAAGATACAACTGCGGATATCCTGCAGTTTGATACGTTGCGGGACTACGCCGACTGGATCGCGCGACTCAGAGCATTCCCGATCTACACGGCCCGTACGATGGCGTTGATGCGGCAGGGAATCCGCGAACGAATGTTGCATCCGAAAATCGTAATGCAACGCGTTCCAGCCCAAATCCGCAAACAACTGGTTGAGCGACCTCAGGATAGTCCGTACTACAAGCCCTTCCGTACGTTCACCGTCGAACTGACGGACGCAGAAAAAAATGGCTTAAGAAAAGAGGCGGCAGCGGCGATCGAATCCTGTATTCTCCCCGCGTATCGCACGTTTTTTGACTTTCTGGAGCAAGAATATCTTCCCGCGTGCTTTGATGAGGTCGGTTGCTGGCAACGTCCTGATGGCCAGACGATGTATGCAGAACTGGCCCGCCGATTTACGACAACCAATCTTACGCCACAGCAGATTCACGACATCGGAGTGGCGGAAATGAAACGTATTCGGAATGAAATGGAAGTCATTCAGAGCGAGGTCGGATTTCAAGGCTCATTTCAGGAATTCTTGGTCCACCTGCGTACGGACAAGCAGTTGTATTTTGACACATCGGAAGAGCTTCTGCAGGCGTATCGCGAATGCTGTGAGCGCATCAATCCCAATCTGCCAAAACTATTTCTCAAGCTGCCAAAGTCTGCATACGACATTCGACCCATTCCGGATCAGATGGCACCCGATTCCACCACGGCTTATTATCGTCCTCCCGCAGCCGACGGGACTCGTCCGGGCAGCTATTTTGTGAATCTATATCGGCCTGAAACCCGTCCGAAATTTGAAATTGAGGCATTGTCGTTGCATGAATCGGTGCCCGGCCATCATCTGCAGATTGCGTTATCAATGGAACTCACGGACATCCCCGAATTTCGCCGCTATGGCGGTCAAACGGCCTTCGTCGAAGGCTGGGCGTTGTACACGGAAAAACTGGGCAGCGAACTAGGGCTCTACCGTGATCCGTACTCGCGTTTTGGGCAACTGACGTATGAAATGTGGCGCGCTGTGCGACTAGTTGTGGATACGGGAATGCACAGTTTGAAATGGAGTCGTCAGGAGGCGATTGATCTCTTCGCAAGCAACACGGCCAAATCGATGCTGGACATTGAAAACGAAATCGATCGCTACATTGCATGGCCGGGACAGGCGTTAGCGTACAAAATTGGCGAACTGAAAATACAGGAACTACGCAGGCGATGTGAACGAGAACTTGGGAGCCATTTCGATGTGCGTGAGTTTCACGATGTGGTGCTAAAAAACGGGGCAGTTCCACTTGATGTCTTGGATGAACTTGTGACGGCTTGGATCACGGCGAACAAGCCATAAGGCGCGCATCCAACAAGCCTTGAAATAGAACCAAGGCTGGCATGTTTGCACATACCAGCCCCGGAACATGAGTCGTCACATAGTGGAGGAGTTACTCTGTGACGATGGCATCAAATTTTCTAGCTGACTCCTCGCATCGTGCGTCAACCTGTTTTGCGTGTAAACAGATCAACTGGTGGCTTGGCAGCGGTTATCGCATTGAAAAGATGGCCGGGTCATCAATAATGATGGGCGTCGACCAAGTTTTACCATCGTTCAGATTGCAACTGTTAAAAAAATGTGTCGCAAAGTATTCGGCTTTGTAACCGTAAGGAAAACTTGAATACAGGTGATCAGCAGAGGTGAGATCTTTCACGCCCTGTTTGCCATAGAAATGAACCTGTCCGTCGCCGGAAACTGACATTCCTAGCGTCCACCATCCGGGCGCCAGTTTCAGGCTTTTCACTTCATGCCCCAGATGGTCACCGCGAATCAGCAGGATCGCTTCGTCCGCTGCAGTGCGACCGTCGTGGCTGCTGTGAAATTCAATGAAGTAGCCAGGCCAGTACTCTTCCTGCTTCTTGCTGCTCTTCGAAAATAGAAATCTTTTTTTGCTCTCGGTAATCGTGGTCTTCGTATCAATGCGGTAACCAAAGTGAGTTCCCGAGCGATTTTCCCATTTGTCAAACGGCGGCAGAAAAATGCGACAAGTGCAGCTCGGACTGCGACTGACTGCAATGGCCCCAATTCTGGATGTGCAGGACATGACGAGGTCATCCTGCTCCATCTGGCCGCTGTTTTGCCCGGGAACTCCCGAATTTAGCGTCTGAATCTTCAGCGATCCTTTACTCCCCGCGATACCTCCCAATGGCGTTTCCACGCGTAAGATATGGTCGGGCATGCCACGTTTGGGACTCTCAAACCACCGTTGGTTGTTGGAGAATCCGGTTGGCGTACGCACCTGTTCGTCCTGTTCCTTGCTGGCTTTATTGCCGTTCGGAACCCATTCCCATTTTTCATCTTCAAAGTCGTCGCCCACCTGCTGCAGTTTCATTCCCGTTCCGGGAACCAACTGAGCTTGCACATTCACAAAAAAAATAGGGAGCGCGACTACAAAGCAAGTGGCACGGAAGAGTGAGAGAGCTGGCGACTTCATGTCGTCGTGTTCCTTTGAATCAGAATCCATTCTGACGGACCGCAGAAACTTTCATTCAAAGTCTCAGCGGTAAAAATTGAAATGGTGCCAATCAGTGGCGTCGCATCTTGCTCGGCAACTGATCAGCTGACCATCTCGGTTTTGGGTTACATTTCTCAGAAAACTCGTCGCCATCCATGGCAATCGGATCCTCTGGTGAACTCCCAAATACCTGTCTGTTAGGTTCTATCGGCCTTCGTGGCATAGACGGCATACGCATTCCTGATCTCCCAAAGCGTTGGAAGCAAAGCAACCAGCCTCGACCGGCAAGACTTGCGTACGCTGCGAAACCAGAAAACAGCCCCCAAACACCCCCATCTCACATTGACTGCCGGCACTGTTCCTCTTCGGCTTTTTATATTTCAGCTGCTGAATAAATAACAACGTTTGAGAGTTCGCAGGAAACTTCAGTGCTATGCCGAATTTTTCGCCCGCTGGGCCGCTGCCGGACGGGCGGGTAGGCAGATCAGGATTGCGGCAAGTAGGGAACAAGAAAGATGGACCTTGTTAATGAGTTCTGATTGCTTATGCAGTTTTAAAAAATCAGGACCACGCACCTGACCTGGGGGACTAATTGTATGCTGCAAAGGCAAATAGACGGCGACGTAGTCGTATCCGACAATGGCAGCGGACAGCACGCAAAGTGCAAATCCTGCGGTCAGCTTTTTGCGGTTTCCGCGGGGTGTCGACGTGATCGCAAGGCCGGTTGCCGTGATGGCAGTACTCAGGCAGATAGCTCCGTAAAGGTAGTAGAGTGGAAACCGGATTGTTGCGAGGCGATCTTTGGCGATCGAATCCAATTCAGGCATGCGTTGTTCGGCAATGGTAATCACGACAAACAACGCGGCGCCGCCGATCCATGCGACGAGAAACAAGCGGGCGGTGGTCAGAAACAAAGCGTTCAGAATACGAGTCAGCAGGGACACTTGAGACAGACCTTTCGTAGGGAGCGATGAGCAGGGAGTTCAGCAACGCTGGGATGACCATACCGATCAAAGCCCGTCGCGGATTCTAACGAATCAGCATTGCATCGCCATAGCTGTAAAAACGATAACGTGCCTCGATCGCTTTTCGGTAGGCTTCCATCGTCAATTCGTATCCTGCCAGGGCGGCCACAAGGACGACAAGTGTCGAGCCGGGCAGGTGGAAATTTGTTAAAAGGCGATCAATCACCTGAAACTGATAACCGGGGCGGATAAACAACTGCGTCCGCCCGTCCCATGGTTCTGTCCGACCACAGGCAGCGTAAGCGGATTCTAGCGTTCTCACCGTCGTTGTACCGACAGCCAAGACATGGTGCCCAGTTGATTTCGTGGCTGCAAGCGCATCGCACGTATCAGACGGAAGGCGACACCACTCGTCATGCATACGATGTTCGGATAGCCTTTCGGTTGTGACTGGTCGAAATGTGCCGATGCCGACGTGCAACGTGACTTCTGCGGAACTCAGTCCTCGGTCTCTGCACTTCTGCAAAAGTTCTGGACTGAAATGCAGGCCGGCCGTGGGCGCGGCGACAGCACCGGGTTGAGAAGCGTATGCTGTCTGATATCGAATTTGATCGTCCGCATCCGCTAGCTTGCGGCCCATATAGGGGGGCAATGGCAGACTGCCATATTCTGTCAGGATTTCGAATGGTGGGCGAAGATCCGAGACCATAGCTTCCCAGCTGCCGTCATCTCGTTTGTGTTCCAATGTCAACAGCAGTGTCCTGCCTGATTGCATGTGGGGAGGCCCTGCCGTTTCAAGTTGCTGATCGTAGGCACGCACAACTGTAATGGTTTCGCCAGGTTGCAGTCGACCGCGTGTGTCGCACAGGATGATCCATTGGCCAAGGGCAGACTGTTCTACAAATAAGCCTTCCCACCGCCCGTTGGTCGCCGTCCGAAAACCAAACAGCCGCGCAGGCAGGACTTTCGTGTTGTTGAATATCAGGAGGTCTCCCGGATCCATAAAAGCGGGTAACTCACGAATGTTTGCATGCTGAATTGTGCCCTGTTCACGATCCACCACCAGCAATCGTGAATCATCGCGCCGCGCTGCGGGGCGGGATGCAATCAGTTCGGGTGGCAGTTCAAACTGCCAAGTGGAAAGTTGATCGGGATCCGATGGTGACATAGCGAATTTTTGCACAGGGGAGATTGCACGAACAACGCCAGCGACCTCGCTCCGCGACTCACATTCATCTTCTCGAACGCACGGAAACAACGCCCTACGCCGGTTACCATAAGTGACCTGCGACGAGATCACCACGGTGGCACATTGGAATCTCAGTCGGCGGAGCGAATTTGGGCGCATAGGCGAACTTTTTCCGAGGAGCCGTGGTCTTGTGGCATAGGCTTTGCTTTTGTACATGCAGTTGCCGGGTTTTATGAGTACCGACTCCTCCGCACCTTTACGGATCAGATCGGTGAAGTCACTCGAAAATCGATTTTGTGGGGCTGGCTGGCATCGACCGATTTGTACATTGCGGCTGATCGCCGGATCATGGTGACCGATCAAAACCTATCGTCTCCGACCGGCATAGAACTTCTCGCGAGGCTGATCGACCGCACTCGTGTAGAATCCGTCACCGCGTTTAATGATCTGGCCTGCCGGATGGCCGAATCCGTGGTGACTTACGGTAATGGCTCCGCTGCCGCGTCCACGGTCGTGCTTGATCCGTGCCGATACAACCCGACGTTTCGCGAAAACGAGTACCTAGCGCGTACGATCGGGTCGCAGATTGTGCATGCCGGAGAATTGGTGGTTACGAAGGACGGCGTGGAGTTGGTGTCTGGCATGAAGCGGACCCGAGTCCACACGATCGTGCATCGCATCGATGATGATCTACTCGACCCCAATTGTTTTCGACCGGATTCCTTAGTCGGGCTACCGGGACTCTGTAAGGCATGGAAAAGTGGTCGCGTGGACCTCTTGAACCCGCTGGGCAGCAGTGCTGCGAACATTCGCAGTTTCGGACAACTCGTACCCACGATGATTCGAGAATTTCTGGGTGAGGAACCAGTGTTGCAGATCGCTCATTCACACGCATGCTCCACGCCGGAGGCGATACGCCAATTGATTGAAAACCCAACGCACTTCGCCGTGCGGACTAACGATCCCATGCATCCTTCGCGGCCGTATTTCGGCGACGCAGCGACACCGTCCGAAAGACTTTCAATGCTCAACGCCGTGCGTTGCGATCCATCAAAATTTGTGATGCGTTCTCTGCTGCCGGACGCTGAAATGCGAGGATTTAATCTCCGCATATTTTCCAGCATGAGCAAAGGCTTCTACATGCCTCCCTGCGGCATTGGTCGCCACTGCCAGTCCGACGGCGGAGCGACCCTCGCAATCAACGATGATGTGTCGGTTTTTTTCGTTGCCTGAGTTGTCGATGTCGTTTGCAACTCAACATGCTCGTCAAAGTGCAACAAACCCAATGACATTCGCAAGAGTTACTTGCAGACGGATGTGGCGCACGCAGCAGGCACGCTACAAACCTGAACCAAAATCAGCTTGTTTTGGTTCAAGTATTTCATTGAAGGACGTGGACTGTGTAGAATTTCGGCGCAGACATTTCTCCGCCCGCCATTTTCAAAAAATGATTTCGCACTCTGAAGCCTCAACATGCCGCCGCGCCACGCAGCAACTCCCGTCGATTGCATCCGCCTAGCCTCGCGCCGCCACCTGCTCCAGGTTGGCTATTCCGGGCTAATGGGACTTGGGCTGAATTCACTGATGCCGGGAAGCGCAACGGCTGCCGAATCATCGCCAGCTGCCGCTGGAGCACGTGCGAAGTCGCTGATCATCGTCTTCTGTACCGGGGCGATCAGTCATCACGACACGTTCGATATGAAACCGAACGCGCCAAAAGAGATCCGAGGCGAGTTTAATCCAGTTTCGACTTCTGTTACGGGAACTCAAATCTGTGAACATTTACCCCGTCTTGCCACGCGGGCCCACAAGTATGCGCTGGTCCGCAGTCTATCACACAAAGACAATAATCATCTAATGTCGACACATCATGTCCTGACCGGCCACATTCAGCCAGGGGCCTTCTTTGACAAGGTTGCGTCCCGTGATGACTGGCCGTGTTACGCAGCGGGGTGTGAGTATCTTCGGCCGCGAAGTGACGGTATTCCAAGTGGTGTTAACCTGCCCACGTTTCTGATGTCTTCACCCCTCACATGGCCAGGGCAACATGCTGGTTTTCTGGGACCGAAATATGATCCGTGGCAAATCGTAGGGGATCCCAACCATTCTGAATTTCGAGTAGACGCCTTGACCCTGTCTCAGGGAGTTAACCCCACACGCCTCGATCAGCGTCGCAGTTTATTGAAGGCGATCGATCAGCAGACCGACGTTTCTTCTGATATCGGGGCATATCGAATGACGGAAGATCAGAGGCTGGCGTTTACGATGCTGTCGTCGGGGCAACTGTCACAGGCGTTCGAAATGAATCGCGAAACCGATGCTGTGCGGGATCGCTATGGGCGACATGCCTTTGGCCAGTCGTTACTGCTGGCGCGGCGACTTGTGCAAGCCGGAGTCCCGATCGTCCAGGCCAACATGGGGTCCGTGCAGAACTGGGACCACCATTCGGCGATCTTCACAACACTCAAGGGACGCATGCTCACGCCGCTGGATCAGGCGGTCTCGGCGTTGCTGGATGATCTAGATGAAAGCGGAATGCTCGACCAAACAATGGTCATGGTTTTGGGTGAGTTCGGCCGTACACCAAAAGTCAACAATGAGTCCGGGCGCGATCACTGGGGTCCGTGTTTTACAGGCCTCTTCGCCGGTGCCGGCGTGCTTGGCGGCAAAGTTGTTGGCCACTCAGATGACATCGGCGCCTATCCGACATCCGCGGCATTTTCACCGGACGACATCGGTGCGACCGTCTATAGGGCGCTGGGCATTGATCCACATGCTGTTGTTCGTGATCGAATCAATCGCCCTGTGCATCTGAATCAAGGCTCTGTGATTGAGGCCTTATACAGCGACGTCAGTGTTTGACGTCAGTGTTGAATTCCGGTTGTTTCGATCTCACTGCTTGCTGCTCGATTGAGCAGCCTCGCCTCACATTAGCGTGCGAAGCCTTGTCTGTGCCGTCGCGATCCTGGTGATCATGCGATACGCATCGACACTGGCGACTCTCTTGTTTGCCATGAAAACGAGCGCATAAGCCGTCGTTGCGAAGAATGAATCAACAGCTGGTACGCGACTTGCTTCCGGAGGATCTGGAGGGTGCAACCTCAACGCATCAAGCGGCACCAAGCATGACGGATTCTCAGACAGCAAGGACAAGGGTTTCATGAGTACTGGATTCTTGATCGACATGGATGGTGTGATCTACCGTGGTGCCGAGCTCATTTCCGGTGCGCGGCAATTCATCGTGAAGTTACTGGATGAAGACGTGCCGTTTCTGTTCCTTACAAATAACAGTCAACGCAGTCGAAGAGATGTGGAGACGAAGCTAAATCGGATGGGAATTCCAATTCAGGAAAAGCACGTCTTCACCTGTGCGATGGCGACGGCACGTTTTCTCGCGCGACAGTTGCCAAATGGAACGGCATTTGTCATCGGCGAAAGTGGACTCATCAATGCGTTGCATCGTAACGGTTACTCGATTGTGGATTCGCATGCGGACTATGTCGTCGTGGGTGAAGGGCGGACCCTGTCATTTGAACTCGTGGAACGAGCTGTTCAATTGATCATGGAAGGAGCAAAGCTGATTGCGACTAATCTGGACCCAAACTGCCCAACCCAAACAGGAACTCGTCCTGGTTGCGGGGCCGTGGTGGCTTTGTTGGAAAAAGCGACCGGGGTGAAGGCGTTTAGCGTCGGAAAGCCGAGTCCCGTGATGATGCGTGCGGCGCGGAAAGAACTTGGGCTCGCGGCGGCGGATACCACGATGATCGGCGACACCATGGATACGGACATTCTGGGAGGCGTGCAGTTGGGATATCGCACAATCCTTGTCCTTTC
>QWQG01000193.1 GCA_003670925.1 Planctomycetota bacterium
CACTCGGCGTGCGGGAATTCATGCCATGGCAGCGCATGTCACCGAAGACATTTCGGAACGCATTCTTCCTATCCTAGGAAAGTTTAATCCTGTCAATAGTCCGCTCGAAGCGCCGTGCAAGTTGGAGGCGGAATCGAAAATTGATGAATTCACTCAGGTCATCGCATTGGCATTGTTCGATTATTTAAGAAAGAGTCGTGCTTGGGGGTTTGTGGTCAGTATGAGTGGCGGGGCAGATTCTTCCGCCTGTGCCGTCCTGATTCGGAGCATGGTGGAACGCGGCATTCAAGACTTAGGGCTGGATGAGTTTAAATCGCGGCTGAGTTACATCCCCAAACTGACCGAAGCATCCAGTGTGGACACGCTGATGCACTGCCTGTTTGCCGGGATATATCAGGCCACGAGGAACAGCTCAGAGGAGACGCGGAACGCAGCGGAAAAAATGACACGTGGTGTGGGCGGAAATTACTATGAAATCGACGTTGATGACATCGTGCAGCGTTATACAACTGCGATTGAAAAAACAATTGAACGAGAACTCACATGGCAGCAGGACGATATTGCGTTGCAGAATATTCAGGCCAGAACACGATCACCGTCCGTGTGGATGCTGACAAATATTCGCAACGCCTTGCTGCTTTCGACCAGTAACCGATCTGAAGCCGCAGTTGGTTATGCCACGATGGACGGTGACACATCCGGAGGGCTTAGTCCCATCGCAGGGATTGACAAAGCGTTTCTGCGAGAATGGCTCCGGGGCATCGAGATCCACGGCTCAGCTGGCGTAAAGTCTGTGTCCGTGTTGCAGGTTGTGAATGCGCAGCAACCCACCGCCGAATTGCGTCCGCGGGAGTACGGACAGACGGACGAAGGCGATTTAATGCCGTATGCGTTGCTTGATCACATTGAGCGGCTAGCGATTCGGGACAAACTCAGTCCCACAGAAATTCTGGAAACACTGCGGCGCGAACATCCGGAATACAGTGCCTGTCAGCTAACCACATGGGTTCGGCGTTTCTTCACACTGTGGTCCAGAAACCAGTGGAAACGTGAACGCTATGCGCCATCGTTTCATGTCGATGATAAGAACCTAGATCCTAAGACATGGTGCCGTTTCCCGATTCTCTCGGGTGGATTTCAGTACGAGCTAGCACAGCTCCCAAGCCCGGATTGATTTAAGACGGACGCCGCGCGAGTTTGCTTAGGATGTTTTGTTGAAGTGGGATTCGTCCAAATTCCTCCATCAATCATCTAGACATCCGAATTCTTGCTAATCCGGCTCGACTTGTGTCACATCCCCCAGTGTCACTCAGATTTTTCGACCGGGTTGAATTACCGGAAGTGCTGCATCATCGCCATCGGGCGACGCTGCCACGGGGGCGCTGCGATAAGTTCCAGCGGTGGAGCCCAAGCGCGGCCACATGGGCGGTCGCAAGATGCGGTTCACGGCACTTGGGTCTACCTGTTGAGGGATCTTCGGAGGGGCCTCTGGGAGTTGAATCGATGGTGCGGGTGACAACTCTGGTTGCGCTTCCGGTAGCGGAATGGCAGGCGCGGCTTCGATTACTGGAACATTTGGAACATGTTGCGACGGTTGTGATTGGGTTAGTGTTTCCAGCGTAGAGGGCAGATCGAGCATTTCAGCTGAAGACGAATGTGGATTCTCCGCACCGGCCTGCTCATCCCAACTATTTTCCTGTAGTGGATCGGCAAGACTCCCTCCATAATTTGCATGAGGTGCTGTGCGTGGTTCGACTAACGCTCCCCCGATGTACTGTTTCACGCTGGAACGTGCATCACGATTCGATCTTGCTCTCGGAAACGTTGAACTACAGCCTTCTGGCAGAATGAAGCCGGGTTCACATGCCAATCCTTTGCGGCAGTCGTAGGTCGATTCAAGGCGGCTGCGTCGATGTGGTTTGGCACGCAGATTCCAGCCTTGGGCAAATTTTTTAAGAGTCGTCGTTTCCTGACATGGAGACGACGACGTGACGCAGCCTTCGCCAAAGTATACCGGAGGAAAATGCGTCTGCTGTCCAATTTTATAACCGTCGCCACAGCTGTCATCACCGTAATTGTTGTGTTCAGGTCTGTGGTCAGCATCTTGCTGTTGGCTGACCCTCTTCACCCGAGAAACACCAATCGCCGGTGGGGCTGGGATTGGTTCATGGAGTGGAACTTGGGAGGGTTTTCGGATTTGTGATGAGGGCAACGTGTCATCGTTTTCCGGAGCTGGCTCGTATTGGTAATTGCCAGCGTCGAGGTCGTATTCATCGGCATGACGGATCGGCATTTTGACCGGATCAGTGTTACTGGAGAAGTTTTCGGCCTGACGCGCCTGACGACTGGCCGCACAGCCTGCCATAAAAAGCAGCGTAATCGCGATGAGTGAATTCCGTTCAATTCGCATCCGACATCCCTCCGGCAATGGCGTCGCGGGCTGCTGTTAAACAGCGCAAAAAGACGCAGTCCATCTTGACTCCATACACAGATGTTTTCGGCGGTTTTTAGAAGCATGCAGCTAAAAGCAATTTAAAAACGGCCGTCTTTCGGCAAACGCTTGCCGAAAGCGCACAAATTGCCGTTGCTCCTGTTTGGTTCTTTTAAGCCGCGGAATCCGGCGCTGCCGAAAATTCAGGCGTTGCGGGAGATCTAGACATCAGAGGTTCGTGAGATGTGACAACGATTCCGTGATCTGGCATAATTCGGCGTGGCGTGCTGGTGGCGAGGCTAGTTTCCGGAGCCTCATAAATCATAACGCGTCAAAATAACCCGCTGGACCCTCTCGATAAAACCACTTGAAGTCACCATTGCGAGTCTGCCATATGCACTACACCTATGAAGACATCTCCAGAATGATCGATCATTCGTTGCTGAAGCCGACATTAACTTTTTCGGACTTTGAAATCGGTTGCCGAATGGCAATGGTCTTCAAGGCCGCGAGTGTGTGTATTCAGCCTCACTATCTCCCACGATGTGCCCAGATTTTAAAAGGCTCCGGCGTCAAGGCAAGTACCGTAATCGGGTTCCCTCATGGCGGCCACGCGACGACTGTGAAAGTGGCTGAAGCGCGACAGGCATTAGCGGACGGCGGAGAAGAATTGGATTTGGTATGCAATCTCAGTCGCGTGCTTAGCGGAGACTGGGACTATGTGCGTCAGGACATAGAAGCCGTGATTGCCGTAACCCATGCAGCTGGTCAGAAAGTGAAAGTGATCTTTGAAAATTGCTATCTAGCAGACCAGCATAAGATCCGGCTTTGTGAAATCTGTAGTGAACTCAAGGCCGACTGGGTTAAGACATCCACGGGATACGGGACTGGTGGGGCCACCATGGACGATCTGCGATTGATGCGGAAATATGCCGATCCAAACGTGCAGGTCAAGGCAGCAGGTGGCGTACGAGACATGGACAGTTTACTGCAGTGTCGAGAAATTGGAGTGACGCGTATTGGTGCCAGTGTGACTCAAGCGATGCTGGACGAATGTCGTCTGCGTTTGAAACTTGAACCCATTCACTTCGATGCCGATGTGGTGTCCGAGGGTTATTGATCCGCAATTCAGGCCGCAAGCAGTCGGCTCATATTCTATGGCGCAACGCTTCACCATTCTGCTGCACGACTATCCGTACTGGCACTGGGATTTCCTGCTGGAGCATGGTGACCATGCTTTGTGCTGGCGACTGCTTCGGCAGCCGTGCTGTGATGAACCGATTGCAACTGAACAGTTACCGCCCCATCGCTTACTGTATCTTGATTACGCTGGGCCTGTCAGTCACGATCGGGGAACTGTCACTTGCATCGGCAGTGGTACGTTTGAGATTATGGCATCGGAAGCAGTGTTATCAATTCATTTAAACGGTCTGACTTGGGCCCGTCACGCGGCGCTTTTCGACGTTGGTCAGAGTCGTTCATTTTGGCGATTCGGTGTGATACCTCAGTTATAATTTGCGACACTGCTTCGGCGACCCATCGATCCACGAGAGAATGACCGGGGTGATTGACAGTTAACATTTGCCTACAACGGGGAGACTGATAGACTCCTTATTCGACTCTTGGCTCTGGGCCGGCACACAATACTCCGCATGGCAGCGTTAAATGTGTCGCCAAAACGCGTGAAACCTCGAAGGCCGAATCAGTTCGTTCATCCGCGTAGCCAGGTTGATCGACAATTGCCGCTAGGATTACAAAATTTATGAAGCGAATAGGGATTTTGACCGCTGGCGGTGACACTCCGGCGTTGAACGCTACCATTTACGGCGCTGTCGCACGTGCGAATTCGCTCAAAATCGAAATCATTGGACTGCAGCGCGGATATGCCGGACTGCTTGATCGTCGCGTGCCGCATGTGCATCTCAATCCACTTTTTACGACGATTCCGGAACTTGATCCGTGCAAAGGTGGCACATTGTTGGGATCGTCGCGGACCTACCTTGATGAGACACATCAAGACCTTCTTGAACTTTTCGCTACGCATGTACGAAAGCTAAAACTCGACGGATTAATCTGCATTGGGGGCGACGGCACAATCAACGGTATGCAGCCGATTGCCGCGATTCTGCCCTGCGTGCTGGCACCCAAAACAATTGACAATGATCTGGGGTTAAATTACATCGACGAAGCCAATGAATGGATTCAACGCCCGATTGACGCGAGCGGAAAGTCGCGCAAAGAGTTGGTGCGCACACGCGACTCAATGGAACTGGAAGACATTGTGAACTATGCGACGCCAGGCTATGCAACGGCTGTCTTTGTTGTTGCGCAAAGCATCGAGCGTTTGCGCACGACGGCTGAAAGTCACAGGAGTGTGGCTATCGTTGAGGTCATGGGTCGTCAATCGGGATACATTGCCTTGGGTGCCGCCTACGCGCAACCTGATATTATTTTGATCCCTGAAGTCCCGATTCATCTTGAGCAACTGACGGCAAGAGTGTTGCATCTGTATGACCTGCAGCAAAATGTGGTCATTGTGGTTGGTGAAGGTGCGAGAAATTCCGACGGCACGGAACTAGGTGCTGCAAAGCCAACCTTCGATCCGGCTGGCAACGTCTATTATAGTGGAGCGGCGGATGCGATTGGTCGCATGCTAACCAGTTCATTGGGAGAGCATGTTTTTGATGAGATGCGGACACATGAGCCGCTATCTTCTTCCGTCTTCATTCGGAAAATTGGGCACACGCAACGCGGCGGACGTCCAATTCTGTTTGACAGGTTCTATGCTTCGCAACTCGGGGGAAAAGCAGTCGATCTGCTCGTATCGGGAGAATCGAATGAAATAGCGACTCTGCAGTACGAACGTGCATCCGGATTTCGAATCGGATCAATTTCAGCCAACAAACTTCGTGATCAGTCGGGTGAGATTCATCCTCGATCAGTTCATCCGTCATTCTATGACGCAAAACGCATGCTGCTGTCACCGGCGGGAATCGACTATTTGCATCCCATTTTTCACAATGCGATCGGGGCCGACGATGTCGAATCGATTCGAACTCAAATGTTTAGCGCAGGCAGCGTCAGAACTCGCTATCAAAGCGTGAACTCGGACATTCGCAAAAGGATCCGGTATCTCTAATACCGGAAGATTGCTCCGCACTTTACGCCTGAAATCAATAATCTAGGCCCACGCCTCAGATCTGCAGGATGCTAGCCTGGCTTCGGGCACTCGCGCAGGTCTCAGGTGCCATTGCGGCGCAGCGCTCGCTGGTCTGTTTTTTTTTGTGAGGCATCGACAAATGCACATCTGATCCTAAACTCCCCACGTTGGATTGGTGTTGCGGAGATCAGCGTGAGCATCCTTGTTCTACCTGATGCCGTCGTGGATGGCCACGTTCTGGAAAAGACCTCTATGATTCCTCAATTGCATTTTTACTCGTGGACGTGGTGCATCGGGTGTTGGCTGTTTCTGGGCGGTAGTCAGGGATTAGCCGAAGATCCGCCGGCTGTCGATTTTGAAAATCATGTTGCTCCCATCATCATCCGCAATTGCCTTGAATGTCATCAGTCCAAAAATCCATCTGGCGGACTGGCAGTGGACACCGCTTCTGCAATCTTGGCTGGCGGCGAGAGCGGTTCCGCCGTGACGCGTAACTCTGCCACTGAGAGTCTGTTGTTTCAGCGGGTTAGCTCCGGCGAGATGCCTCCTCCCTATCATGGTGAATCTCGTGTACTTGCGGCGGGAGATGTGGAGATTCTGCGGCAATGGATTGACGCCGGAGCCATTTTTCCTGTTGACCGGCGACTGGATATCTACGAGCGGACCAACGATGTGCGTGGCGGTCGGGACTGGTGGTCGTTTCAGCCGCTGCGTCGCTTGGATCCACCGTGGTCGGCCGCAGTTCCGGCAGGTTCAAATCCAATCGATGCATTTATCCAAGTTGCATTACAGGAACACGGCCTGACACCTGCACCCCCCGCAGCTCGCGCCCAACTTTTTCGACGTCTGTCGTGGACGACGATCGGCTTACCGGCATCCGAAGCGCAGATCGCGAAAGGCAACGCCAATCCTGTTGCGACATCGATCAGCGTTCTTGTCAATAATCTTCTAGATTCACCACATTTCGGAGAACGTTGGGCGAGGCACTGGCTGGATGTGGTACGGTTTGCAGAGACCAGCGGCTATGAACGCGATCAAACAAAGCCCTTTGCTTGGAAGTATCGGGACTGGGTGGTTAATGCCTTCAACAGTGACATGCCTTACGACGAGTTCATCCGGGAACAGCTTGCGGGCGATCAAATGCCTCTGCGCTCTGAATCTACGGTGATAGCCACCGGTTTTCTGCGTCTGGGAACCTGGAATGACGAGCCTAATGACGCGGAGGATTACAAATACGAGAGACTCGAAGACTTAGTCCACGCGACGTCTTCAGCGTTTCTGGGGATGACCACAAAATGTGCGCGTTGTCACGATCATAAATTTGATCCAATTCCGCAGGAAGACTACTACCGGATCGCCGCTGCGTTCTGGCCCGGACCAATTTCACCGGGACCTAGCGACCTGCTCGGCGGTCCCCATGCTGATGTCCTGGGATATCGGGAAGTTCTAGGCTGGACAGACGTCACCACAACGCCATCACCTTTGTATGTCCTGAAGAACGGGGAGCGTCATCATCCCATGCAAGCGGTGACGGCAGGCGTCTTGTCATGCGTGCCAGGAAAGCAAACGGAACTGGATGCAAGTTTGCCTGTCAAGGACGTGCATGTGACAGGTGGGCGACTGCAACTCGCCGACTGGATTGCTAGCCCGCGTAATCCACTCACCGCTCGTGTCATTGTGAATCGTCTCTGGCAGCATCATTTTGGGGAAGGGCTGGTGAGATCTTCAAATAACTTCGGCTTCACTGGTGATCGACCGACGCATCCAGAGTTACTTGATTGGTTAGCCACGGAGTTGATCGATAACAATTGGAGTCTCAAACACATTCATCGACTGATCTTAACATCTGCCACGTGGCAGCAGTCTTCTCTGCATCCGCAGCATGATGCCTATGTGCAGAAGGATTCCGCTAACAGATTTCTCTGGCGTGCCAATCGACGTCGCATGGAGGCTGAAGCCGTGCGCGATGGGTTTCTTGCAGCCAGTGGCGAACTGGATCTGCGAATTGGTGGCCCAGGCTTTTTTCCCACCATCAGTGCCGAGGCGCTCGAAGGTCTGTCACGCAAGGCGGCGGCGTGGACCGCATCTCCGGAGAGCGAGCAGCACAGACGAAGTCTCTACATTTTCACCCAGCGGAGTCTGCTACCACCGATGATGACGGCGTTTGATCTCTGCGACACGACTCTTCCTTGTGGTCAGCGCGACGTCACGATTGTTGCACCTCAAGCACTGACGCTGCTGAATAATGAATTTATTCACAATCGCGCCGCGTCACTTGCGGGACGTATCACGAAGAATGAGCCTGAGGCCGTGACAGGTCAGATTGCTGCGGTCTGGCGAGCCGTCCTAAATCGAGAGCCGTCCCAAGTCGAAATGCAAATGGCTGCAGAGCACGTGCAGCAACAGACAGATCGATTTCAGCAATCAGATTCTGAGAATCCGCAGAGAACTCTTTCCTCGCATGAGTTGGCTCTAGCATCACTTTGCGTGGTACTGTTCAATTCGAACGAGTTCATCTACATCGACTGAACGATATCGCGGAACTGTTCGCTTGCAATTCAGGGTTCATCGGACGTGTGTTCCGGGACCACAGGACACACCTTTCTCGGAGTGAAACACCAGCCAATGCCAGCCTCTTTTCAACGTGAACTTGAAACAGCACTCACTGCCGTCCGGCAAGCTGCGATCGTTTGCCGTTCAGTCCAGTCAGCCATCACAACTGAATCGTTGGCGAAAAAAGACAAGAGTCCCGTGACCGTCGCGGACTTTGCAAGTCAGGCCATCATCTGCCGCCGACTTCAGCATGATTTCCCCAACGATCCTGTCATTGGCGAAGAAGGGGCCGCAGAGCTTCGGCTACCGGCTGGGGGAGATTTTCTAGCGCGCGTAGTGCGGGAATGCACAGCAGTAGGCGTTGTTGCTTCGGGGGTTGAGGTATGTGACTGGATTGACCGCGGAGAAACATCAGAATACAGCCCGCGATTTTGGACGCTCGATCCTATCGACGGCACAAAGGGATTTCTGCGAAAGGAGCAGTACGCAATTTCTTTGGCACTGATCATCAATGGTGAGATCGAAGTTGGCGTTCTTGGGTGCCCGAATATGCCGTTTGCGAATAAACCCGACGGCACAGGCGTGCTTGCATGGGCTGTTCGCGGACAAGGAGCGTGGATGCAACCACTGTCTGAACCAGACGCGTCGCCAACTCGAATCATGGTGACACAGGTCTCAAAAACAACGGAAATGCGATTCTGTGAATCGGTCGAATCCGGACACAGTTCCCATGACTGGTCAGGGCTGATTGCCTCCGAACTTGGGATTCAACTGGAACCGATTCGGATGGACAGTCAGTGCAAATATCTGGCAGTGGCGCGCGGCGATGCGGACTTGTACCTACGTCTGCCGACGCGGAAAGGTTATCAGGAAAAGATCTGGGATCATGCCGGAGGCATTCTGGTGGTCCTTGAAGCCGGTGGGGAAGTGACGGACATCAACGGCCTTGCGCCGGATTTCCGGCACGGATCATCGCTGACCTGCAATGAAGGCATGGTGGTCACTAATGGACGTGGGCATAACACTGTCGTCACTGCAGTCAAGACACATGCGCCGCCGGAGATGACATAGGCTTGATTTCGGATATTTTACTCGTCGTCCAGATCGGTTTTCTGATCAGAGTCGACCGGCGGACTTTGGCGATACCGCGCAAAGGCGACTCGCACGAATCGCAGCATTGAACTGCATGCGGACTGTACGATGCCGGCCCCCGATTCATTGAGTAACGTAAAGGCTAGGATTGTCAGTCCTGCGGCACCGCACAGTAACCACCTTCGATGTTGTTGATGACTTGCAAGATGCATCACGACTTCCGCCACTGCTGGCTGAAGCAATGGTTCTGGGGCAGAAACTTTGGGCTTTGTGCCACCGAATATCAGGTTGTCAGAAACAGGCACAAAGTCCTTCTGACCACTTCCAGCCTGCGTGGTGTGAACCAGTCGCTCCGCGAACTCGGGATCACGCTTCAAGGCTGCAGCGACGCGTTCGAGATAGTCTGCCTCGTCTTCCAATTCCTGAAGTCGCATGGCGTTGGCGGCATGCTGCTGTCGGACACTGATCCAGTCGGCCATTTTCGGTGTCAGTGATACTGCTGCGTACATGACTGCCGAAACCATCAGCGCGGCCCAGAACGCAGTGGAAATCAAAAAAGAACCGACCGTCTGTGGAACTGAGATCAGTTCTTCAGAGGTCGGCTCAAGATCGCTGTCAGGTTCTTTGTCGGCCATCGTTGTTCGAATTACTCGCTGGGAACATTAGCCAATCGTGCCACCAAAGGTTGCGGTGTCGCCCAGCATTTGCTCGATGCGGAGCAGTTGGTTGTATTTGCAAATTCGGTCAGTACGACTGGCCGAACCTGTTTTAATTTGACCTGTTCGTAGAGCCACTGCCAGATCAGCGATCGTGGTGTCTTCGGTTTCACCTGATCGATGGCTCATGACAGCCGTGTAGCCATTGCGATACGCGAGCTGTACGGCCTGAATTGTTTCGGTAAGTGTGCCGATCTGGTTAACTTTGACGAGAATACTGTTCGCGATGCCCTTTTCAATCCCCTTACTGAGGCGACTTACGTTCGTTACGAACAGGTCGTCGCCGACCAATTGCAGCTCCCCACCCAGTTTATCGGTCAGTTTCTTCCATCCCTCCCAATCGTCTTCGGAACAGCCGTCTTCGATTGAGCAGATTGGATATTTCTTGGCCCACTGATCGAGTAAGTCAACCATGCCGTCGGAATCCATCTTCTTGCCATCGATCGTGTAGATGCTTGTTTTGGAATCGAAGAATTCCGTCGCGGCACAGTCGAGCGCGATTTGAATCTGTTCACCGGCCTGATACCCGGCACTTTCGATGGCCTGCATGATGACCTGCAGTGCCTCTTCGTTGGTCTTCAGATCCGGAGCGAATCCGCCTTCGTCGCCAACTGCCGTGCTCATCCCTTTGGCGGCGAGCACTTTTTTGAGATTATGAAAAATTTCTGTGCCGGCTCGCAACGCATCGCTAAAGCAGTCGAAGCCCAGCGGCATAACCATGAACTCCTGAATATCAATTCCGTTGTTGGCGTGAGCCCCACCGTTAATGATATTCATCATCGGAGCAGGTAGGCAGTTGGCACCGACGCCGCCAAGGTAGCGAAACAGGGGCAGACCACAACTTGCCGATGCTGCATGAGCGGTCGCCAGTGAAACCGCAAGAATGGCGTTAGCGCCCAAGCGTGCTTTATTTGGCGTACCGTCGAGCTCCAGCATTATCTGGTCGATAACGGCTTGATCGTAGGCGTCCATATCCATGAGCGCGTCGGCGATTTCGCCGTTTACGTTTTCAACAGCCTGCAACACACCTTTGCCTAGGTAACGTGTTTTGTGATGTGTGTCCCGCAATTCGCAGGCTTCGTGAGCCCCCGTGCTGGCTCCGCTCGGAACCGCTGCGCGACCAATCGTGCCGTCTTCGAGCTGCACATCGACTTCTACTGTAGGGTTTCCACGGCTGTCCAGAATTTCACGGCCGTGAATCGCGGTAATCGCAAGGCTCATCGAACAAGTTCTCCGTTATTTCTTCTTCCAGAATGGACTGATAGTGCGCGTTCCGCAGACAGGCCTTCCGCCCGCTGGTTTCACCATTGTAGCAAGCCGATTTATCGGCGTTAGTGAGTAGTCGCTTGCTTCCGAAACGGGAATCGGGATTTTAGGACGGTGATTTGTTCGTTCGAATCGGGCGAGATGCCTATAATTCGCTGAAAACCTTGTCGGCATTTTGGCTGCGTCCACTCGACTCTACTCTGCTGTGAGGCGATGTCTTGAAAACTGGTTGGCTGGGGACTCATCATCCACCACAAAAGCAATCATCCAAGCTGGTGAATGTGGACGTTTATTGGCATGATCACATTGGTTCCAATCCACGCCTTCAACGCCGCGTCACTCTATAATCCCTATTTTAAAGGCCCCCTCAATCCATGTCTGTACCGTCCCAAGATTTCCTAGAAACGTTCGAAAATCCTTATCCACATCGAAATTTCGTAATCGACACGGTTGCCCCAGAATTCACCTCGATGTGTCCAAAAACTGGCCACCCAGACTTTGCAACCCTGACAATCACTTATATCGCCGATCAAGTTTGCTATGAGCTCAAGTCACTCAAAATGTACCTTCAACAGTATCGAAACCATGGGGCATTCTACGAGCGGGTTACCAACATGATTCTGGATGACCTCGTCGCTGTCACACAACCGCGATGGATGAAAATTGAAGCGGCATTTACGCCCCGCGGGGGAATTCGGACCACCGTGATCGTGGAACATGGGAAGCGTCCGGAGTAAACTCCTCTCGGCGGTTGATCTTGGGGTGGATCACGCTTTAAGAAACACGGTATTTATTCAAGGGACGGATATTCATGGCTAAAGCATGGAGCGGACGATTCAATCAGGCAACTGATCCGCGCGTCGAAGCGTTCACTGAGTCCATTAGCTTTGACAAGCGACTGTATGCAGTCGATATTCGCGGCTCGATGGCACATGCCACAATGCTTGCGCACGCTGGTCTGATCACCGCCGACGATCGTGATCACATTTGTGCGCATCTGGATCAGATCGGTGAGGAAATTGCCGCGGGGCAGTTTGTCTTTCGCACTGATCTGGAAGACATCCATATGCACATTGAAAATGCCTTGATCACGCGGGTCGGTGACGTCGGGCGCAAGCTGCATACGGGTCGTAGCCGCAATGATCAGGTGGCAACTGATCTGAAACTCTACACCCGCGATGCGATCGATGAACTGGACAAGTTACTCGCCACAATTCAAAAAGCGTTTCTCACACGCTGCGATCAGGATGCAGATGTCGTCCTACCAGGTTACACGCACATGCAGCGTGCTCAGCCGGTACTTGCAGCACATTACTGGTTGGCTTACGTGGAAAAATTTCAACGAGATCGTGAACGGCTGGCAGATTGTCGAAAACGCGTGAACGTGAGCCCGCTAGGCGCCGCCGCCTTAGCTGGCACCACATTACCGATTGAACGGGATCTGACCGCCAAGCTACTAGGATTTGAATCCGTGGCAGCGAACAGCTTGGACGTGAGCAGCGATCGTGACTTTCTGGTCGAATTTGTCTTCTGTCTATCCTTGATCGCTGCTCATTTGAGTACATGGGCCGAAGAATGGATCATTTGGTTCACGACGGAGTTTAGTTTTTTGAGTTTGCCGGATGCTTATACAACCGGCTCCTCGATCATGCCGCAAAAGCGTAATCCGGACGTTTTGGAACTCATTCGTGGCCGCACAGCGCGGGTAATGGGTGCGGTGCCACAGTTGTTGATCCTGATCAAGAGCCTCCCGCTGGCGTACAACCGGGATTTGCAAGAAGACAAGCTTGCGATGTTCACGGCGTATGATGCGTTGCACGCTTCGCTGGAACTTGCACCATCCATTGTCGTTGGGGCTGAATTGCAGCTTGACAAAATCGAAGCTCGCATCGAAGACGGATTTCTGGATGCCACCGCGCTGATGGAATACATGATCAAGAAAGGTGTGCCGATGCGAACGGGACACGAAACCGTCGGCAGACTGGTATCGCATTGCGAAGCGCGAGGATGTCGGCTCAGCGATTTGCCCCTAGCAGAACTTCGGGAAGTCTGTAATTTGATTGAGGACGACGTGCAAAATGTACTGGGAACCCGCAACGCCCTGTTGGCTTTGCAAAGTTTCGGAAGCGGTGGCCCAACGTCTGTGAATCTGCGGGTCGCCGAATGGAAGCAGAGACTCACGTAGTTGACTTGTTACGAGACGACTCCCACTTGCTCAGGGCGATGTCTCATTGTGCAAAGTGTTCAGAAATTTATTAATTACATCATTAGGTGATTGTCATTATGTTTCGATCTGCCTCTCTGCTTACGGCATTTCTCCTTCTGGCCTCGGCCGCCTTCGCCCACGAAGGCCACGGTGATCCGGCGCATCAGCACGGAGCGACGCATTACGTTATCAACCCATCCCATGCAGTTCCAATCGGACTGACCGCAACCGCTGTGGTTGGTCTCGGACTCGCTCTTCGACGCAGCATGCAGCGCGTTCAGCCGCTAGACAAACGATAATTCAAAGACCGCAACCTCTACGCTGACAACACGCGTGTTACGCCAATGGCAACACATCAACGTTGACGATTAATCGATGTTGGCCACCGCCAATAAAAACCCCGGTGAGCGGTGGGACATCGCTGTAGTCGCGGCCCCACGCGAGGGTAATGTGCTCTTTGGCACAAATGATATTGTTTGTCGGATCGACATCCAGCCACACACCGTTGCCGCAGTAGGCGGACAGCCACGCGTGAGTCGCGTCAGCTCCGACAAGCCGTGGCTGGCCAGGCATGGGTACGGTACGCAAATAGCCACTGACATACCGGGCTGGAATACCGAGTGATCTGAGCAGCGAAATCTGCACGTGTGCAAAGTCTTGGCACACCCCGCGTCGCAAGCGAAACACCTCATCAACAGGTGTGTTGACGGTCGTCGCCGCACTGTCGTAAACAAATTCCTGATGAATCCGCCCCATCAGATCCAGCAACGCTTGCGACATGGTATGCCCCGGCAAAAACGATTCCAAGGCATATTGGCGTTTCTCAAGAGACCAAAATATGCGGGGCGACGCAAACTCAAACTCGGCGGCATGGCGATCGTCGGGAGTGGCATGCTGCTGAACGTCGGAGACAACCTGCTCCCATGGGATGCTGAATTGAGCATCAGCTTGTGGTTTCTCGGTCACCGTAACCACGGAGGTTGCTGTCACTGTGAGTTGACGATAGCCTTCATTGAAAGAAAAAAGATGTACGGGATTTCCAAAGGCATCTACCCACCGCGTACGAACTGAGGGTTCAGGATCAATCTGCAGATTGAACGAATCGACCAACTGCCAGTTTACCGGCCGAGATTCGAGCCATGCCTGATTGTGCCCAATCGATACGGACTCATGACTTTCATACTTTGTTTTGTGCGTGATCCGATACTTCACGGAGCACCTCCGCCGAATTCCGTAAACTGTCGTGGCACACCGGAATGCACCAGATACTTTCGTGTGAGCACATTCGACAACTGCGTCATGCCGTCGTCCACAATCTTAAGAGCGGCAGTCACGGCTTTGGGATGTGCGGCGGCGAGGTCTTCGCTGGTGAGTGATCGCACGGCATGCACCGCATGCATGACAATTCGCATCTCTTCTGACCGCAACGGACGTGCCTCAAAACCAGGCAAACGATCGACATGCGAGACAATACGATCTAATTGAAATGCCAGTGAACGTGGGTTAGTCTCGTCCGTGATGGTCAGGTCTAGCACGGCGTTTCGATGGAAGTTCTCACGGTATCGAAAACGGTACGTCATCCGCACATCCAGCACTTCGATGAGTGTCTTCAAAAGAGCTGTAGATGCGGGGCCACGCTTCCATTCAGCGGACAGCAGCAGCTTGGCTGTCGAATTGACGCGTTCGAGACATCGTCCAAGCTCTAAAAATCGCCATGCCGGACCGCGATTCATGCCGTCAAATACGAGTCCACTCACGGACGCAATATCTCCGACAAGGGAGTTGGCGGTACTCACGACATCGGTAATATCTCGCCATTCTTTTTGCGACGAAGTCCGGAACTTCTCGACTGTGACGTTAATGCGGTGCCAAGTGTCGGGACTGATCCAGTCACGAACCAGCGACGCCAGACGCGTCAGTTCATTGACCACGCGGGCGAGCCCTCCATATTCTCCGGCATCAAACACCGCATCAGGCAGTGCTTCGGTCAGTGTTGGCAGTTGTGATTCCAACCCATCCACCACAAAACCGGGTTCTAACTGCCCAAATTCACTCAAAGCCCGCGCCAGAAAATGTACTTCCGCGAGATCCACATTACCTTCGTCTGCGAGGCGTTCCGCCAACGCGCGAATGAGGCGTGCGAGGAAGTCGCAGCAATCAAGCGATCGTCCCAGCCAGAATAGGTTGTCCGCCACACGGCTGGGAAATAATGCTGAAGTACGACGCAATTCAATCGGTTGATCGTGCGGATTCAGCAACGTGACCGGCTCAACTCTCTCCTCCGCAATCACCCACAAATCTTTACTGCCGTCACCAGCAGCGATGGATAACTGCATCGGTCCGCTGTCAGGCGCAACCCTAATTAAGCCTCCCGGCATCAGATGCCACTCATCTTCGTCCTCGACGAGGAATGCGCGAACTGCGGCGTGGCCGCTCTGGATTCCGGACGCCGACCAGACCGGCACCGCCGATCTCGCAACTTTCTCCTGAGCCACCCACGCACACGGGTTTAGGCGGAGCACCGCGATGAGTTTCTCACGCTGTTCGCCGGTGAGATCGCTCACGATGATTTCCTCGCCACCACTTTTTTGAAACGCGGGTTTCACTACTAGCTGATCGAACTGCTGCAGCACGTAAGCAAGGCTGTCTGCTTCGCCGCACCACCATGTTGAAATGGACGGCATCTTCAACGGTTCGCCCAAGAGTCGTTGGCAGAGTTGCGGCAGAAACGCCATAAACACGGGCGCCCCGACGATGCCGCAGCCAGGTGTATTCGTCACGGTGACGTTGCCGGATCGCATCGCGTTCAGTAAACCAGGCACTCCGTGCGCCCCATAGCCGCCAAGTTCGAGGGGATCGAGTCCCGATTCCGCCCCGCGGGCCAACACGATATCAACCGGCACCAGACCGGAAAGTGTTTTCAGAAAAACGGCATCGTTCCGCACGGCGAGGTCACCGCCTTCCACCATCATGTAGCCCAGATATCTCGCCAGATACACGTCTTCAAAATAGTAAGGATGCCGAGGTCCACTGGAGAGTAATACGACTCGGGGATTATCCCCCGGACGAGGTGCTCGACGCCGAACTGCATTTTGCAGGCGCGCAAAAAATGGGGCGAGTCGTGCGACCGAAATTTGCTTGAAGGCTGCCGGCATCGTACGCGAACTGACGATGCGATTTTCGAGCGCGAAGCCTGGACCAGCCGGTGCTTCTGAACGATCAGCCATGACCCACCATTGGCCTTCCGTGGACCGCGCGAGTTCAACACCGTACATAAACATCGGAAGCTGATTCAAACGGCCGATGTTACAGAATGGTCGCAGGAATTCAGGATTGGCATAAAGGACCTCCGGTGGCAGTGTGCCCTCGTTGATGAGACTGCGCGAACCATAGATGTCCGCGATCACTAGATTCAGCAAACGGGCGCGCTGCGCCAACGCTTCCGCCATAACCGCCCAATCTGCTGCAGTGACTAGCATTGGTAGGAGGTCAAGGCGCCACGGGCGCGCTGTATTGCCTTCGGCGCCCACCGAATGGTAGCTCACGCCATTTTCGCGGAGCATTCTTTCAGCCTGCTCATTGCGGCGAGAGAATTCTCCGCTGGGAACGCTGCGGAGCATTGCCAGAAACTTGGCCCAGTGTCCGCGAGGCGCACCAGTACTCTCGTAAACTTCGTCATAGACGAACGGCGGGCAGCTGAAAATTCGTTCCTGCCTTGGGTTCGAAGACAATCCTGTCGCCATTCCATCGTATTCCAGAGTTTCAAATTGTGCCGCGACGCAAATCGAGCGTACATGGAAAATCAGGCGACATCTTTGGCGTCTTTGGCAATATTAAACCACCCGTGTGACCCATCCGGGAAAAACGCCCCGAGCGGCGACTTTCCGCAGCCAACGCGTTGATCGGATATCCATCAGGATTCAAGCCACCCGGATGTTCCACATTATAACGACAGCCACCCAAAGATCGACCGTTCACGGTATCTACTAGATCGAAGACCAGTGGCGTGTGAACACCAATGTTTGGATGCAGGCAATTTGGCGGCTGCCATGCACGGTAACGCACGCCTCCCACATATTCGCCTTGAGTCCCTGTCGATTGCAATGGAATCCGCAGGCCGTTGACCGTGAGACACATGGCCGGTGAAAACATCCCCGTCACTTTGACTTGAAGTCGCTCGAGAGACGAATCCACAAACCGCGTCATGCCGCTGCCACCAGGCTCTTCACCTAAGACATACCAAGGTTCTAACGCTTGCCGCAATTCCACATGCACGCCACTGTATGCAAAAGTGCCAATCAATGGGCACCGGAACTCCATGTGCGATCCAAACCACTGCACGTCAAAGTCGATGCCATCCAGCCGCAGCGAATCTATCACCGAAATCAGATCCAGCCAAAGATAATGTGGCAGCATGTATCGATCGTGGATAATCGTGCGCCAGTGAATCAAGGGCACGCTGTACGGCTTCCGCCAAAACATTGCGACGAGTGACCGAACTAACAACTGTTGCGTGAGACTCATCCGCAAATGCGGGGGCATCTCAAATCCGCGGAGCTCAACGAGCCCGAGGCGCCCCGCGGTATGATCTGGTGAATACAACTTGTCGATACAGATTTCCGCGCGATGTGTGTTACCGGTGAGATCCACCAAAAGGTTTCTAAACAGACGATCTACCATCCAGTGAGAAATTGAGCTGGAGCCCGGTGGCGGAACCTGCTGAAAAGCGATCTCAAGTTCATACATCGCGTCATCGCGGCCTTCGTCAATCCGCGGCGCCTGACTGGTCGGACCGATGAACAGGCCAGAAAAAAGATACGACAACGACGGATGGTTGTTCCAGAATCCGACGAGACTGCATAGCAGATCCGGACGCCTCAAGAACGGACTGTCTGCTGGTGTGGCTCCCCCAAGTACGAGATGATTCCCGCCACCTGTGCCCGTGTGACGGCCGTCCATCTGGAACTTTTCAGTGCCCAGTCGGCACTGCCGCGCTTCTTCATAGACTGTCCCCGAGATGTCTTTTAATTGTTCCCAGTCATGTGCCGGATGCACGTTGACTTCGATGACGCCCGGATCAGGAGTCACCTTTAACATCTCCATGCGATAGTCAAATGGAGGCAGGTAGCCTTCGATAATCACGGGAGTCTGGAGAGACTCCGCTGTCTCCTCGATCATCGCGATCAGTTCGAGGTAGTCTTCCAGCGTGCCCACCGGTGGCATAAAGACGCGGATTTGTCCGTCACGTGGTTCGATACATAAGGCCGTGCGCACGACATTTCCAGCCGCGAGCGGATCGAATTGATAGTCTGCACTGGATTCTTCCGGATCGTCACTGAGACCCAAGCGTTGCAGCACTTGCACTTGTCGCGGCGCATCGACCGCCCGACGTTCTGTGGCAAGCCGTTCCTGCGCTGTCTTCCGGATCTCCGCATATCCAGGCAGAGGTGCCCGATCGGCAAATGGATCGCGGGGATGGACCTGCAATTCACGATTGCCCGTGAGCGGAAGCGATTCGAGCGGGAGCCGCAATCCCATCGGCGAATCGCCGGGAATCAGAAACAAGTGATGCGATCTGAACGGCCAGAATCCACTCGTCCACTTGGCGTTTGCCTGCCACCATGGACGTGTCAACGGCAACACAAAGCCAACCGGACGGCTGATACCCCGTGTCAACGCACGGCTCAGACGGCGACGATCTTCATCGGCATCCGGATCAAATTTACGAGGATCCACATCAACTGGCAGCTTGTTCTCGATCTCCAGCATATGAAGCACGTCTTCATACGCCGGTCGTATCCAGCGATCTTCGACATGCAGTCGATCGACTAACTCACACATGAAGTTAGCTGCCAGTTTCTCGTCCGCCACGGGCTTACTCGCATCCGCTTTGCCAGGCGCCAGGCCTAGATCCGCTAGCAGTGCCGGGTTTTTCCAGATGGGTTGACCGTCACGCCGCCAAAAGCAACTGTACGCCCAACGCGGCAATGATTCGCCGGGGTACCATTTCCCCTGACCATAATGCAACACCCCACCTGGCGCAAATTTACTCCGCAAGCGACGGATAAGTTCATCGGAAAGTCGCTGCTTATGCGGACCGACGGCTGCGGTATTCCACTCTTCGCTTTCCATGTCGTCGATCGACACGAAGGTGGGCTCGCCACCCATCGTCAGCCGGACGTCATCAGCCTGCAAGCGCCGATCCACTTCCACTCCTACGGCGTCGATCTGTTCCCAAATGTCTTCGGGGTACGGTTTCGTGACACGCGGATCCTCATGAATCCGAGTCACCGTCATTTCCACGCTGAATTCCACTTCCGATTCTGAAACACCCCCGGAAATCGGGGCAGCGGTTTGAGGCGTTGGTGTCGCAGCCAGCGGAATATGCCCTTCGCCGGTCAGGAGGCCTGACGTTGGATCGAGTCCCACCCAACCCGCACCTGGTAGAAAGACTTCCGTCCAGGCATGCAGATCAGTGAAGTCAGCCGTTGGGCCTTCAGGACCTTCGAGCGGCTTCAGATCCGCCGTGAGCTGAATCAGATAACCCGACACAAACCGCGCGGCTAGTCCAAAACTGCGCAGGAGATGCACAAGCAACCATGCCGAGTCGCGACATGATCCCGAACGCTTTTGCAGTGTCTCCTCCGGTGCCTGAACGCCAGGTTCCATGCGGATCACGTACTTAATGTCTTGCTGCAATTTCTGATTGAGTTCAATCAGAAACGTAATCGTGCGGCGGGGTGAATCATCGATTGTCCTGCGATACGCCAGAAAGTTAGAGGTCTCACAATCTAGGTGCAGGAACGGTTTTAAATCCGTCGCCAGTTCTTCTGCGTAATGAAACGGAAACTGCGTCGCATCGTCTTCCAGAAAGAAGTCAAACGGATTGACCACCGTCATGTCAGCCACGACATCGACCGTGACGGAGAAACGATCGGTCTTTTCGTGGAAGATCAGCCGACCGAGATAATTGCCATGGGGATCCTGCTGCCAATTGATGAAATGGTTTTTGGGTTCAATCGTCAGCGAATAAGCGTCAATCGTCGTTCGCGAATGCGGTGCAGGTCGCAATCGGACAACCTGCGCCCCCAGTGTGACAAGTCGATCATACTGATAAACAGTTTTGTGATGCAGCGCAACTTTGATAGGCATTAAGACTTCAGCCATGACCGGACACGGTTGCAAGCGTGGTGTTTCGTGAAACCAGTCAATCCCAATAAATCCATTGCCAACACGCGAAAATTCGGACGGCAACTTACGACGGTGTCGTTGACCACAAGTTAAACGATTCACACACTCTAAATCCGAACCGCAATCGATCCCTTAAAAAACTTATAACAGCCATCGCCTGGCTCGGGGCGGATCGTAGCAGACAACTCAGTCCACTGCACTTAAAATCCCTCCGACAATCTGCGTCGGGTGCGGAGTTCCCCACCGGCACATCCCAAGATGCATTCCGAGTAGCGGACTTCCGAATAGACCTTTGTTCAGGAGATCGACCTAATCACCCGCGGCCTTTGGAATCCAGGAGGCCTCGTGCTATGAATTCGGACGCCAAACGGCAGGTGCCTGCAACAGCATCGGAATCGACGTTCAGTTTCGCGAAAAGTTCCACGTGCTGAACATACAGGTTCCCATCTGTCGTTGCTGACCGAGAGTCCCCGTCACATATCGGCCACCCCCAACGTTCTTTGAACGGGCTGGAATCGTCAGTCAGATGCGTTCCCAACCGATATAGCGGTTGTCCCCCCAAATCGAGGTTCTTCTCGGATTTTAGTGGCGACACGTGGAATTTCTGTGAAATTCGGAGTTGCGTTGATGGGTTCAAAGTTGCATTGGATCCCGTCATTCAGATGAGTCCAGCTAGACTCCGCGCGGTGGAAACTGATGCTTTCATAGTTTAACGGCGAGCCGTAGGCGTAGGCGAATCCTGCTTCCGCCTACGCCTACGGCTC
>QWQG01000171.1 GCA_003670925.1 Planctomycetota bacterium
GCAGGATTCGCCTCCGCCTACGGCTCGCCGTTAAACTATGAAAGCATCAGTTTCCACCGCGGGGAGTCTAGCTGGACTCATCTGAATGACGGGATCCAATGCAACTTTGAACCCATCAACGCAACTCCGAATTCCCCAGAAATTCCACGTGTCGCCACTAAAATCCGAGAAGAACCTTTTTTTACCACTCCCAGTGGGAGGGTCGGATGCGTCAGCATTCGGGGAGCGTGAAAAGCGTGCAGCAAGCGGTTGGAACCGGGAGATTCCTAGCTGACGAACGCCTCATGTGCCGTAAAGCGTTGCTATAAAACGCCTGGCATCATGCACATGTGAGCATTCGATGAGGCTGTCGGCATCCCATTAACGCATTCACGTGCCGGGCTGCATTCGCAGCCACGTGCGACAAAAGTGTTGGCTGGCAGAAGCATTCGCCCGCGCCCTCCGTGATCCACCCGCCAGATTTTCAGCCCCAGGAAATTTGCAGGACGAAAATCGGGAAACTGTTTCGCGAATATTCCCGACCGCGGCTCACCGCTGATAGATCGGCAGGAAGCCTTTATCGAGTTGCAGCATGATGCAGTTGAGCGATGTGACATAGACGGTGCCCACCTGCGGGTCGCCCCAGCCACCACCAGACTGCATTTCTTGAATCAGTTTTCGGTTCACTTCGTCGCGGTACTTGGTCCATTCATCACCGCCCGTGCGGTAGATGACCTGTGAGAAATAGAAATGCATGTAGTGCCAGTGGCCGTTGCTGGATGCAATCGATTTGTCGGGCCAAATTGTCCGCTTGCAGTATTCTCGCATGCGTTTCGTGAGGTCAGTGTCGTACTCGCCCGCATTGAACATGGCCGCCAAAGCTGCGGCGGTAATCGGGGGCCGTGCGCCGCCTCCGCGAATACTGTACTGCACGCCGCCGTCGGTATCGGTGCATTCGTCGATATAGACTTTGGCGCGGTCAATGATTTCTTTTGAGACAGGGATGCCGGCATTGCGACACGCACGCAGTCCCTGCACCTGAGTGATGCACGTCGAGCCTTCGTCGAAGTCGCTACCTTCCTTTGCAGACACATATCCCCAGCCACCTTTGCTGGTTTGAGCGTCTGCACAAAACTGCACGGCAAGGGTTAAGATTTCACGAATTTCCTCACGTCGCTGCTCGTCTTCTTCTTCACCGTAAACTTGGCTCAGAAAGAGCATCGAAAAGCCGTGACCATACGTGTAATGAAAGTCTTCGCGAAATCCAATGAGCCCATTCGGGCGACTCATGGACAGCAGATAATCAACGGCCAGACGGATCTCTTTTGAATACCGCCCGCTGGTCGTGGTTGAACCTTCCGCCAGCATGGCGGTGCCGACCAGGGCTGTCATCGCAACTTTGTATTGCCCCGAATTGGCTTCCCAATACCCCTGGCGTTTTTGCAACGACGCAAGATAGTCGAGGGATTGTCGAACGGCCGCATCAACCTTTTCATCCGCGCGGCAGAGTTGAGGGCAAGAGACTAAAGTGACAGTGAATGAGGCAAGCAGGTAGACGGTAAAAGTTCTGATCCGTGACAGCATATCGATTGTCCTTAATGTCCGGGCGAGCGGCAGGGCGTCAGCCCAATGGCACTCACTTTGTAACCCGAAGCGTCAGCGAGGGGCTGAGGCTGTTTATTTTCACCGAGAATTCCCTCGCTGACGCTTCGGGTTTTTGAGTCCGGAACCAAAGTGAGTGGCATTGGGCTGACGCCCAACCGCTCGCCAATCGCATTCTCGGGGGACGTCAACGGTCTGGCAATGCCGAAATGGGATATCCACTGCGAATGCTGGTTCCGCGAATCTGGCAGGCTGGAAGCTTACCCCACGTTGACTACGGCTGCGGTGTGACTCGTCCCGCAGTCGAATCGGTCGCATTCTGTCGATCATAGTCGGCCTTATTCAGTGCTTTCAAATAGGCCTGCGCGGCCGCTTCAATAATGTCGGTACTGACACCTTTGCCCTGATAGCGACGACCATGAATTGTAATCGTGACGCGCACTTCGCCGAGGGCATCTTTGCCTTCCGAAACGCTGCGGACATCGAATTCGTCGAGTTTTGCGGTCAGGTCCATGATACGTTCCATGGCCTTGAATACGGCATCGATCGGGCCGTCACCGATCGCCGCGTCGCACAAGATCGGCTGGTTTTCGCATTGCAACTCCAGGGTCGCCGTGGGAATCGCGGACGAACCGGCTGATGTGTGGAAACTCACGAGCGTCCAGCGATCCACGGCATCGGCCATGCGATTTTCGATCAACGCGATGATGTCCGAATCAAAGACCTCTTTCTTCTTGTCGGCCAGCACAATAAAGTCGTCAAACGCACGTTGCAGTGCTGCATCGTCGAGCGGAAAGCCAAGTTGAACCACTCGATCACGGAACGCATGGCGGCCGCTGTGTTTGCCCAGTACCAGGTTCTGGCCAATGTAGCCGACATCTTCCGGCTTCATGATTTCGTACGTGGAACGTTCCTGCAGCATGCCGTGCTGGTGGATTCCGGCTTCGTGCGCAAACGCATTCTGTCCGACGATCGCTTTATTGCGCTGGACCTTCATACCAGTGATTGATGACACCAGATGACTGGTTGGATACAGCTTCTGGGTGTTGATTTTCGTATAAACTCCGTAATAGTCAGCGCGCGTGCGAATCGCCATCACGATTTCTTCCAGAGCCGCATTGCCCGCGCGTTCACCCAGTCCGTTGATCGTGCATTCAATCTGCCGGGCACCGGCTTCCATCGCGGACAGGCTGTTGGCTACGGCCAGACCCAGATCATCATGACAATGCGCGCTGATGATGGCCTTTGAGATATTGGGAACGTGCTGTTTCAAATAGGAAATTACTTTGAAGTAATGATTTGGCGTCGCATATCCGACAGTGTCCGGAATATTGACGGTTGTGGCACCGGCGTCGATCGTTTTTTCGACGACTTCGCACAGAAAATCGAGTTCGGTGCGGACGGCATCTTCGGGCGAAAATTCAATGTCATCGCAGAATTCTTTCGCCAATTTTACGGATGAGATTGCGCGTTCGATAATCTGTTGTTTGTCCATCTTGAGTTTGAATTCACGATGAATCGCGCTGGTGGCAAGGAACACATGGATGCGCCGTTTTTCTGCCGACACCAGTGCCGACTTGGCGCGGCTAATGTCGTCTTCACGGCTGCGGGCCAAGGCGCAGATCGTCGTCCGATCACCGAATTTCGCGGCGATCTGCGAGACGGCCTCGAAGTCGCCTGGAGATGCAATCGGAAATCCAGCTTCGATCACGTCCACTCCGAGTTCAACAAGGGCGCGAGCCACTTCCAGTTTTTCCCGCGTGTTCATGCTGCATCCGGGAGACTGTTCGCCATCGCGAAGAGTAGTGTCAAAGATAATAATCTGATCGCCGGTCATCGGTCGTGGTCCATCTGGAGGAACTGCTGGAAATGAACGAATGAATCAAAAATTGGGCAGGTTTGGAATCGCAAAAAAAAACCCTGAGGAATCCTCAGGGCTGGAGAAATCGGTCATGTGCATGACGTACCTGAGGCGAGCTTCACACAGGAAGCGGAAGGAGACTCAGGCTTGAAAGCAAGAAGATCATTGGGCGTAAAACTGGTTCTGAAGCATTTTGAACTGAAAATCCCAGACTGATGGGCGACAGCGTACCCATGCAGCACCAGATCGTCAACGACAGGTTTGCCCTTCAGATTCGGAAAATCCACAATTTCTCCGAAGACATAAGCAGCGTGGGTTGCTAAATTTCGCACAGAAGTGGCCCGCAGGGAAGTTGCGGCCAGTGCCGAATGATGAATTCTTCGCGCCCGGTTTGCATCGAAATCATGGAGGGAATCGATGGTAAAATGGATTACCGTAACAATTGTTGCCGGACTATTTTTTTTAGTAGGTCTGTTTGCCGGACATAGCGTCCCGTCCCAAAAAATGGCGATAGCCACAGATCGCAATGCACAAGCGAAGCTTGTCCACATAGCCGAATTGAAACCTATCCTTGATCTTCCAATGCAGGCCATCGCAGCGGACGATTTCCAACCGATTTCGTTTGTGAGCCATGCGGCAGCTGAGGAAAATAAGGAACGGCTAACGGCGGAGTTGCTGATAGCTGGGCCCTTGCCTGATGACCAGCGGACAGCGATTCGGAGTTTGATCCATCAGCATTTTCCGCACACAGACGCTGTCGACGTTGAGATTTGGGTGGAGACCTATGCAGACATGAACTTGGATGAGATCGCTTTCGTGCTTGAACAGAAACGCCTCACATCCAAGACGATAGGCGTTCGTGATTCCGCTTCATTAACGTCTTTGTTGCCGTCGGTGACGCATCCAGTGCTGGCAACGCAGTTTCATTCAAGTCCGGAGCAGTCAAGCGAAATCGCAATCAGAGCGGTGGAAACGAATCTTCGCTCGGCGTACTCCTTGGGATTTCGTCGCACGGTTGTGCTGCCCGAAGCAATCACCGATTCAAAATCGAGCTTCGCCGCCCAGACACAGAGCGTTTCCACCACAAGCTTTCGGAGCTTTCAATCGGGCACATTGATCAGCTCGCCGATTGGCACACATGTTGCCCTGACCAATGAACACTCCACGATGTTCTGGCTAGAAGGCAATTGCCTTACTCGACGTGGTGACTTTCAAGTTCTGGCTGATCGCCGACTTGGCATCGTCACTCGCAATGAAGAGATCGCGGCTGCAGAATCAACGCCGCTGCCGGAAGGTGCGACTGACGTCCAAGTCGCTCAAAATGGAACCATCCAATTCAAAGATGCCGCAGGCGAAACCTGTGAAGCTGGTCAAATTGCCTTGTGCAGTGTCAAAGATCTGGCCGCAATGAAATCCGCTGACGGTGTGTTTTTCACGGTGAGAGATGCCGGCGATGTCATGCGGCGTGAAGATGCGTCCGCCTTTTTGCTCACGAAGATGCTGGAACAGTCGAATGTCGATCCCGTATCTGAAAATTCGCTGTTGACACTTTTAAAATCACTGCCTGATGATGCTGTGGAATAGCTTATTTAGCCCGACGTCGCAGGCGGCGGTTGACAAAGCACCGCCTAGCGCGCCATGGGCAGAAAAAATCAAATGCGACTTTGGCTTGCGATTCGGCGAAGGCAGACGACAATCTTGGACATCTCATCCTTTCCGCATCCCAACACATGTCCGAACGAGGCCTGTCATGCATCCATACCTGTCCTTGGTTCCGCTGTTTTTATTGCTTCTCGCCGGCGGTGGTCACGTGGCAAGCATCTTTGCGGATGAAAAACGCGTGGCCGAAACATCGAAGCAAATTGACCCAGACGTCAAACTCACAGCAGGGACGTGGCAAGATGTTGAAACATTAGTTGCCAAGCACGTGGGCCGAATTGTGGTTGTGGATGTCTGGTCGACGTCGTGTCTGCCGTGTATGACGGAATTTCCGAATCTGGTCGAAATGCAACGCCAGCACGGACCTAACGTTGTCTGTATTAGCTTCAACGTGGACTACGTCGGGATCAAGTCCAAACCCGCGGCAACCTACGCAAAGAAGGTCGAAGTTTTTTTGCAGAAGCATAAGGCCACCTGCATAAATATCCTGTCCACGATGCCGTCAGACGATGTGTTTAAGACGCTGGAATTGTCGTCCATTCCGGCCGCATATGTCTACGGCACCGATGGAAAACTCAGCAAACGATTTGACGACAGTTTGCTTGTGGATGGCAAAGACGAAGCGTTCACGTACAAGGACGATATTAATCCCTTGGTTGAAAAGTTGCTGCAGGATGTCAAGTAGAAATTGACTGCATCGCTGGGACACCTGCATTCGCGGGCCAAGGCATGCCATTCCCGCGTCTAAAGACAGGCTGCTGCGCTTGATTTAGGCGCCGCTGCCGCGAAGCTGGGGGGGCTGCAGCCTCGCACAGCTATCACAATCGTTGCAATAACGGTATTCGATGCCGGAAGCTGCGTGTTTCCGGCAATAAGTGCCGTTCATGTGAATCCGGCAAACTGCAAATGACCGTGACGGCGATATCCCCTAGTAGAGGTTACAACGTTTCCTAATGCAGGGCATTTAGCATCGTCTTTTCAGATGATGGCCCGGTCATTAACAACACTTCGGCATGACCGCGTGTCTGCCGCGTACTTCGTGGAGGAGAAGAGTAGTGAACGGTTCAACAACAATTCGACGTAATGCAAATTTCGAACCAAGTGGAATCCGCAGATTCATGTGGATTTGTATGACGATGTCTCTCGCGGTTGTGTTCTTTGGAATGCAACTCATGATGGTTGGCCCATTGAAAGGACGACTCGACGGGATTGAAGCGCGGCTGGCAGAATCCGATGGCAACATGAAGAAGTTAGTCGCTGGGCGGGACTCCGTCTGGAAGACCAACAATCTGCTCACGAGTATTGAAGAACAGGGCAGCCATCTCCAGAAAGTTGAGAAGAGTCTCGCCGACATTCAGAATCTTCGCAGCAGTATCCAGCGTGAGGCAGAATCATCGTCCGTTGCCCTCGCCGCACTGGACCGCATCTCAACTGTTCAAGATCGGCTGGTCGCAGGCCAGCAACAGACGCTGGAAGCAGCAACCCAGGTGACGAAACTTGATGAGTTGCTCACATCGCTGATTAAGGGCGGCGAAAACACGGAAGTCGCCCATAACTCCATCGACGGAATTATGGCTCTTCAGAATCGCGTGATCGCGGCATCGAACAACTACGAACAGGCGAGCGAAGGGGTCACAATCCTTGCCGACCTGACCCAACGCATGGCTGCTCAGTCTGAAGAACTGAAGATCGCTTCAGCGCGATTTGACGAATTTGTAGGACTGACACATTCTATTCAGGTTGCTGCGATCAATCTGGAATCGGCAAAGACGACTGTTGCAGAAATTAGTACGCTCCAAAATGAACTCGTCGCCTCCGGTGAGACGTTGACCATTGCTCAGAACAACGCCCGGGGACTCGTTGCCATGCAGGGGACATTGAGTGGCGATTCTCAGAAACTTGAGATGTCTCGCCAGAATCTAGATTCGCTGATTGCGATGGGGGCATCGCTGAGCACTCAATCACAGCAAGTTGCTGAAGCCATCCAAAACCTTGAGATCATGGATGACTTTCGCACGGAGCTAGCGGTTCACGTAAAATCCCTCGACGGGGTTCGTCGCACGATGATGGACATCGCGATGATGGAATCCACGTTAAGCCGTGTTGCGAAGGTTGTGGAACCACTCACTCAGATCGGAAATCTGCGACGGTTATCAGATGATGAAATGCGGGAAGCTGCCCGCGTCATTCTTGATCGCCGCGTCACCCGATTCTCTCAGTCAGATTCCCTGCTTGAAACTGGCGATGCGAGGAACGAAATTCCGGTGACGACAACAACGAACAGCACCGAAGAGGAACCCGTACCGCTGCCACCGGAAGCTCGCTAGTCACGAACTTCGAGCCCGGATGAGCGCCTCTTGAACGGAGGCATCCCCTATCACCTAAACGGCACGCAAATCCCATTGCGTGCCGTTTGGCGTTTGCTGCCGCACGGACTATTCAACGTGGGTATGCTGAGGCTGGTTGCGTCCACTCGGCCAGCCATCTTTTTAGCACCATGCACCGCTGTGACTTACGCCACTCAACGCAGGCTGCCAATCCAGGTGTCTCCGGTCAACAATTCGTCGAGACGAGGCAGCGTATTATGTCGGATATTTTTGAGTTCAAACAATTCCGGATTCGGCAGGATCGCTGTGCGATGAAAGTCGGGACAGATGGGATCCTCCTCGGAGCATGGTGTCGCGAATCCCGCGGCGAACGTGGTGCGGACCGCATTTTGGACATTGGCACCGGCACCGGATTGATCGCTCTGATGCTAGCTCAACGCAACCCGAACAGCATGATTGACGCGGTCGAAATAGACACTGCTGCATGCGAACAGGCGGCGGAGAATTTTCGCGAGTCGACGTGGAGTGAACGGTTGCATGCAATTCAGGGTTGTGTCAGGGAGTTCCGTGCGGAGATGCGGTACACGGTTATCGCCTCGAACCCGCCGTGGTTCAGTAATTCGCTGAAGTCAGCCACAGCCAGTCGAAATATCGCACGGCATGATGACGGGCTGAGTAAAATCGATTTGCTTGCAGCAGTCAACAGACTCTTAGCACCTGACGGACAATTCTGCACTATCCTGCCGACTCTTGCCGTGCGCGAGTTTATGTTGCTTGCGCGGGATTCCGGGTTGTCTTGCCATCGATCCTGTGAAGTTCGTCCGACGCCCAAAAAGCCACCCACTCGCCACTTACTGGAATTTTGCAGAATCCACCCCCCGAGCACTCCGGAACCAGAATCCCTCACCGTAGAGACCGCGATTCGCCACGACTACACGGCAGACTTTCGCAAACTGACCCGTGAATTCTACCTGCGGTTCTAATCTTCACGCCAACATTCCATGCGATCCTGAGAGTCCAACCACAACCCGCGTTGGGCCGCTTGCAACGCGAAAGTCGGGGTCTATACTGCGAGCGGGTTTAGAATGAGGTTTCTCCGCTCCGCCGATGACAAAGATTTGGTGTTTCAGACCGCATTAACTGCTTGAGGATTTTCAATGAGTGTTCGTGTTGGACAACCGGCTCCGGGATTGGATGTCGCGTTACAGGTTTATGATCGAACAAAGGATGGAACTGATCAGCAGTTTCAGAATTTGAAGCTGTCTGACTTCGCAGGGAAATGGGTCTGCCTCTATTTCTATCCTCTCGACTTTACGTTTGTCTGTCCGACTGAAATTGCGGCTTTTAATAAGGCTTTAGGAGAGTTCAAGGACCGAGAAACTGTGGTCCTAGCCGGAAGCACGGACAGCGTTTATAGCCATAAAGGCTGGTGCGATTCGCACAAAGAACTTGGCCAGATCAAGCACCTTATGATTGGCGACACCAACCATGAATTGTCCAAGGCCTTCGATGTCCTTGACGCGACGAAAGGCATAGCTTATCGTGGGGTTTACCTCATCGACCCCGTTGGCGTCCTCCGCTGGTTGGCGGTGCATGATCTGGGTGTGGGTCGTAACGTGGATGAAGTTCTCCGCGTGCTGGATGCGCTCCAGACAGATAAGCTGTGCCCATGTAACTGGAAACCCGGCCAGAGCACGCTGGGCTAGATTCATATGTCCGAAGTATCTTCTCGACTTCATTTCGCGCTGCAGATGGCCACTGCTGCATCCGAACTCATCCTGAAGCACTATCAAATCGATGGGCTGCTGGTTGAAGCGAAGTTAGACGATTCGCCTGTGACTGTGGCTGATCGCGGAGCCGAACTGCTCATTCGTAAAATGCTGGCAGAATCGTTTCCGCAGGATGGCATTCTGGGCGAGGAATTCGAATCGGTTCCCAGCAGGAACGGTTATCGCTGGATCCTTGATCCGATTGATGGCACAAAACCTTTCGTGCACGGCGTGCCGCTCTTCGGGACGCTGATCGGCATCGAATCAGACGCGCGCATGGTGGCGGGCGTCTGTCGATTTCCAGCACTCAATGAAGTTGTGTTTGCCGCGGAGGGTCAGGGCTGCTGGTGGCAAATTCGCGACCAGTCACCACGTCAGACGAAAATCAGTGGCATCACATCGCTCAGTGAGGCTAGAATGATGTTCACCGAACCCACGCATTGGAGGACTACCGGCCGATTTGATTCAATTGTAGCTATCATGAATCAGGTTAAGGTGGCTCGTGGCTGGGGCGATTGCTACGGTCATGCGATGGTCGCGACTGGTCGTGCAGAAATTGCCATCGATCCGCTGATGTCGCCATGGGACATTGCGGCACTGATTCCAATTCTGCGTGAAGCAGGTGGAACGTGTACGGACTGGAAGGGTGTAGAAACCGTAACCGGTGGCGACGGCGTGTCGGTCGTGCCTGCACTGCGGGATGCGGTCTTGTCTGTGTTGAAAAATGCACCAGAGCTAAACAAATAATCCAAATATTTTTCCGGGAAATCACAATGCGGCTGTCTCTCTCATGCTGTGCCATTCTTTTTCTTGGCGGTTCAATGCTGTCTGTCGCCGGGTGTTCGGAGAGTGTCCCAGACGGCCCTACGGCCCTGAATAATTCTCTGGCAAAAATTGAAAATGCGAGGACGGTCTCAGAGTTGAGTAGGCAGGCTGCCCAAGCCCCGTTGGGCATACCTCTTGTTCTACCGCAGACAAAACTGACGTCGAAAGAAGTCGGTGATGAGCCGCAGCCGGGCACATTTATTGTCAAAGTGGAATCATCGGCAGGCGACTTCACCATCGAGGTGCATCGCGACTGGGCTCCGATCGGTGCCGAACGTTTTTATCAACTCATCAAAGCGGGATATTACAATGAATGCCGTTATTTCCGAGTCGTGCCCGGTTTTATGGTCCAGTTCGGCATGCATGGCGATCCGGCAGTGCAGAATGAATGGGACAAGAAGATCCTCGACGACGCTGTTACGCAGAGTAACGAGCGAAGTTATGTGACGTTCGCAACATCAGGCCCGGATAGCCGCACGACGCAGATTTTCATCAACTTTGGCAACAACGTATCTCTCGACGGGCAAGGTTTTTCCCCGTTCGGACAGATTATTGAAGGCATGGAAAACGTGGATGCGATTGAGTCGAAATACGGTGAGTCACCTGATCAAGGCGAGATTAAAGACGCTGGCAATCAGTATCTGCAGCAGAAATTCCCGGACCTAGACTTCGTGAAGAAAATGTCGATCGTGAGTGAAACTCCCGAGTAGCGTCTTGCGGCAAGCTATGCTTCCCACGCTTTGCATCGTTCTAGCGCGCGTTCCCAACGTTGCATTTTCATGTCGCGTTCTGCGGTCTTCATGCTTGGCGTAAACTTGGCGTCCGCTTTCCACTGCAATTCGATGGCTCGTTTGTTCTTCCAGAACCCCACGGCAAGACCAGCCAGATACGCGGCCCCAAGGGCCGTTGTCTCCAAGACCGTGGGCCGCACAACCCGAACGCCAAGCAGGTCAGCCTGCAACTGCATCAGCAGATTGTTAGCCGCAGCACCTCCATCCACTCGTAACTCACGTACCTTCAGTCCAGCATCGGCTTGCATGGCATGTAATACATCCGTCACTTGAAATGCAATGCTCTCCAGTGCCGCTCTCGCAATATGCGCCGATGTGGTTCCCCGGGTGAGGCCGATAATTAGGCCTCGCGCCCAAGCATCCCAGTGGGGCGCCCCAAGCCCCGCGAATGCCGGCACAACGACAACTCCGCCTGCATCTGGTACCTGGGCGGCTAATGTTTCAATGTCTGCCGACTTGCGAATGATTCCAAGCCCATCACGCAGCCATTGCACGACTGCACCGGCAATAAAGATGCTGCCTTCGAGTGTATACTCAGTCTTCCCATCAATCTTCCAAGCCACTGAAGTCAGTAGATTGTTTTTCGACACCATAGGTATATCGCCGGTGTGCATCAACATAAAGCATCCGGTGCCGTAGGTATTTTTCACCATGCCTGGCCGATGACACATCTGACCGAATAACGCTGCCGATTGATCACCCGCAATGCCTGCGATCGGAATCTCTCCACCGAGCAACGTCGTGTGCCCAAACACTTGGCTTGACGATCGCACTTCCGGGAGCATTTCCCGAGGCACATTAAACAGTCGCAGCAGCTTTTCGTCCCAATCTCCTTTATGAATATTGAACAACATTGAGCGACAGGCGTTGCTGGGATCGGTGGCATGCACGCGGCCTTCCGTCAGCTTCCACAATAACCACGAATCGACCGTTCCGAATGCCAGTTCGCCTTTGCTCGCCCGCTGTTTCGCGCCCTTCACGTGCTTCAGGATCCATTGCAGTTTGGTGGCCGAAAAATAGGCATCCAGAATGAGTCCTGTTTTTTTGCGGATCATCCGATCCGCGTTCTCCCGCCGTAGCTCATCGCAGACGTCAGCCGTACGACGATCCTGCCATACGATCGCATTACTGATCGCATCACCCGTGTGGCGATCCCAGACAACGGTCGTCTCACGCTGGTTCGTAATGCCGATCGCTGCCACTTGGTTTGCATCGACCTGAGCATCGCGCAGAACGGCTTTAGCTGTGGCCAACTGAGACGCCCAGATTTCTTCTGGATCGTGCTCCACCCAACCTGGCTGCGGGAAATACTGTTTAAACTCTTGCTGCGCTGTAGCAACAGCGACTCCCGCATGATCGAAGAGAATGGCGCGGCTGCTTGTCGTGCCCTGATCCAGCGCTAAAATAAATTTCATCGCTCAACTTTCCGCTCAGGCAAGGGCTAGAGAATTTCCATCATGTTCTATAGCGGAATTCTACCGCTCGCCTTATCCGGCAATCAACTTCTCAAACGCCTGCCGCTGCGCAATCAATGCGGGAAGTTTGTCGGCTGGTTCTGCATGAGCTTCAAGTAAAATCCAGCCGGCGTACTTGATCTCTTTAAACATGCCAAAAAGTTGGTCATACGGATAATCGCCGAGCGTCAATTCGCGCACATGCACGGTAGCTCCAAAACGATCTTTGACCAGATTGAAGTTGTATGCGAGCCCTTCGCCCTTCAAATCTTCCCCATTGGAGTTCCAGCAAACGGCCACATTCGGATGCGTGGCGACATCAAAAATTGCCTTTATCACGGGCAATTCCTGCGTCCCCGCTCCATGCACTTCAACGCGAATCTGCTGCCCGTACTGCTGACCATATTCCGCAACTTCGTTCAACGCCTTGCCGATCTGCTCGATCGTTTGTTCGCGAGGAACGTCTTTTACAAAGCCGTTCGGCTTAACTTTGACTCCCGAACCGCCACAGTCGTGCATCAGCTGAATGTATTGCTTCGCGAGTTCAATATTGGCCCTGACTTTGGCTGGATCTGCTTCGTGAAACTGCGCGTTCGATCCGTAACCGATCAGCTCAATGGGACTTGCCTCGAAACGTTTTCGCACAGCGTCCCGTTCGGATTTTGACAAAGCCGGTTCGACTGCATGACGATGTTCAGTACGGAGTTCAACGCCCATCAACCCGGACTTTTCGCACGTATCAATCAGCGTCGGTAAGTCCAGATCCTTGCCCCATTGATACGTCACTAGGCCAAAACGCATGTCGCTGCCGGATGCTGATTTTAACCCCTGCGACTGAGGTCCCGCCAGAAGTGTGTCTGACATTTGCAGACCGGCAACAGCAGCAACCATCGCGGAAGCAGAGGCCAGCATTGCGCGACGAGTCGCTTGGTTTTGTTGAGCAGTACGATTCATGAACGCACCTCATTCAAAGATTGCCGGAACTTTACGAAAACCGTTCTGCCAAGATACCACGCGACTGCCGCAGATGCACGCTTTGGGAATTTTACGAGCTGAACAAAGTTTTTAAACTGTCACTTTGTTTGACACTGCGCAGTTGCCAACTGCCTTAACACCGTATGCAGAATGCCTCCATTGCGGTAGTAGACGACTTCCACTGGCGTATCAATCCGGCACGTCGCCACAAAATGAATCTGTTCGCCGTTGGGCTTCCTCGCGGTGACTTCAACGGCTTGCTGGGGCTTCAGTTTGTCGTCCAGACGAATATCAAAAGTTTCGGTACCGTCGAGCTCTAATGACTCGCGGCTTTCCCCGTCACGAAATTGGAGAGGCAAGACGCCCATGCCGACAAGATTCGAACGGTGGATGCGTTCGAAGCTAGTGGCGATGACGGCGCGAATGCCAAGCAGATATGTCCCCTTCGCGGCCCAGTCGCGGCTCGAACCTGTACCGTATTCGGCTCCGGCAAGGACCACCAAGGGCGTGTCTTCCTCCTTGTATTTCATCGCAGCGTCGTAGATGGATGTCTGTTCGCCGCTTGGGAAGTGAATAGCCACACTGCCTTCGGTGCCAGGGGCGATCAGGTTTTTCAGGCGGATGTTGGCAAATGTTCCGCGCGTCATCACACGGTCGTTGCCGCGACGAGCTCCGTAACTATTGAAGTCGTGCGGCGTGACGCCTTGTGCTTGGAGGTACTTGCCGGCTGGACTACTCGCTTTAATGGCACCTGCGGGACTAATATGGTCGGTCGTCGTGGAATCACCAACTGAGACAAGGCAACGTGCACTTTCGATCGATTCAATCGGTCCAGGTGTGACAGGCATATCGACGAAAAACGGCGGTTCCTGAACGTAGGTACTGTTTTCGTCCCACTCAAACAGGTCCGCATCGCTGCTCTGAATCTTTTGCCATTCTTCTGGGCCGAGCGTGGCGTGGCCGTATTGTTCGGTGAACATGTCCGGGGTCATTGAGGAGGCGATGGTGTCGGCGATCTCTTTCTGAGTTGGCCAGATGTCTTTCAGGAAGACGTCCTTACCCTGCTTGTCTTGGCCCAGTGCCTCATGATTGAGATCGATATTCACTGTGCCGGCAATCGCATACGCAACTACCAACGGCGGACTCGCGAGGGAATTGGCCTTCACCAGCGGATTGATGCGCCCTTCAAAGTTTCGATTGCCCGAGAGAACCGCAGCCGCCACCAGATCACCTGACGTCACCGCATTGGCGACAGATTCTGGCAATGGACCGCTGTTGCCAATGCAGGTGGTACAACCATAGCCGACCGTCTGGAATCCGAGGGCATCGAGCGAAACATCAAGCCCAGACTTATTCAGGTATTCGGTCACGACGCGACTTCCAGGTGCAAGGCTGGTCTTGACCCACGGCTTACGTTCCAATCCCTTGGCGACAGCGTTACGTGCCAACAATCCAGCGCCAATCATGACGCTTGGATTGCTGGTGTTCGTGCAACTTGTGATGGCGGCGATCACAACCGCTCCGTCAGTGATCTGGGCCGAACTGCCGTTGTCTTCGATCTGCACGGCAGCAGACGCATGCGCTTTGCCGAATGTGCCACTGAGTGACTTCTTCCACTCGGGCAGCATATCCTTCAGCAGAATACGATCCTGAGGACGTTTCGGTCCAGCCAACGACGGCACAACCTCTGCGAGATCAAGTTCCAGCTTACTGGTGAAGCGTGGTTCTGGCGAGCTCGCCGTGCGAAACAACCCCTGTTCTTTATAATAACGTTCGACCAGTTCGATCAACTGCTTTGGGCGACCCGTGCGTTCAAGGTATCGCAACGTTTCGGCATCGACAGGAAAGAAGCCCATCGTCGCTCCGTATTCCGGCGCCATGTTGGCTAATGTCGCTCGATCGGCAAGACTCAACGCATCCACACCCGGGCCGAAGAATTCGACAAACTTGCCCACAACCTTGTGAGCGCGCAGCATCTGAGTCACGGTGAGTACAAGGTCTGTCGCCGTCGCGCCTTCCGGCAACTTACCTGACACTCGGAATCCCACCACTTCCGGAGTTAGCATGTAGACTGGTTGGCCTAGCATCACGGCTTCGGCTTCAATCCCACCAACGCCCCAACCGACCACGCCAAGGCCGTTAATCATTGTGGTATGGCTGTCAGTCCCCACTAGACTATCCGGATAAACGACCCCATTTGTGGTCATCACGACAGTGGCCAGATATTCGAGATTCACCTGATGTACGATGCCCGTCGCGGGTGGGATGACGCGAAAATTGTTGAGTGACTTCTGACCCCAACGCAAGAATTGGTAGCGTTCCATGTTGCGTTCGAATTCGATTTCGACATTGTGCTTCAATGCGAATTTTGATCCAAATTCATCAACTTGGACGCTGTGGTCGACCACAAGGTCGCAAGGCACCAACGGATTGATTTTTTTCGGGTCACCCCCCATGCGCACCATCGCGCTACGCAGTGCCGCCAGATCTACGATTGCGGGTACACCCGTAAAGTCTTGCAGGACGACGCGGCCTGGCTTAAACGGGACTTCAACCTGAGCCGGCTTGGCGGCATTCCAATTGGCAAGGTGATTGACGTCGTCAGCGGTGATAATAAAGTTATCGACGTTCCGCAGGCAGGCTTCCAAGAGAACTCGAATGGAATAAGGCAGCGTTTCGATATCGCCAATTCGGTCATCGATTAGCTTGCGGAGACTGAAATATTTGACGCTTCCGCCGGATGTAGAAAAAGTGGCTTCGGCACCGAATGGATTGGAATGACTCATGAGCAGGCTCGGATGTTTTCAAGCGGAAAGAAGACAGAACGGCTTCCTTATGATAACGAATTGAAACGAGCGTAGGATTGTCCAGAAGAAGACGCTTCTCGCAATTGCGAAGAAAAGCTCCAACTCAGTCGCTTTGCCAACTGAGACTCCTGAGATCCAGCATGGCGCAGGGCAAGCGCAGCCATTGGAGAAACTGGCAGGCGGCCGAGTTTTATCTTGGGAGAACACACGACTCAGCAGAGTGACTGCGTGTCGGCCGAGTGACGTCGCCTATGTTCCGTCGAGTGTTTCCCACCGTTGAAAACACCCGCTCAGATCGTCGTCGATTTGAGCCAATTCTGAAGCGGCTTTGGCGATGCGTTCGCCGGCGGATTGGTAAAACCCCGGGACAGCCATTTCCGCGTGCAATTGCCTCTGACGCTTCTCCAGCGAGGCGATCCGTTCCGGAAGCTCATCGAGTTCGCGTTGTGCCTTGAAACTCAGTTTTCGGGATTTCACACTGACAGCCGCCGAGCCGGAAGCTGAACCAGCCTGCGTCGAAATGTTTGCTAGGGGCTTTACTAGCCCAGTTGCTTCACGTGCGATCGTGACGCGTTGATCTCGCGTTCTGAGCCAGTCATCGTAACCGCCGTCATACTCCCCGATCTGACCGCTACCTTCGAACACGATCGTGCTCGATACGACGTTATTAAGGAACGCTCGATCGTGGCTAACCAGCAGTACCGTGCCACTGAAAGTCGGCAACATTTCTTCAAGGAGCTCTAGCGTCTCAGCGTCGAGGTCGTTCGTTGGTTCGTCAAGCACGAGGATGTTGGCTGGCTTGGACATCATCTTGGCTAGCAGAAGTCGATTTCGTTCCCCGCCGCTTAGAAATTTCACCAGCGTATGAGCACGTTCCGGCGAAAACAAGAAGTCCTGCAGGAATCCCATGATATGCCGTTTTTGATCGTTAATGATCAAGAAATCTGTCCCATCGCTGATGTTTTCACGCGCTGACTTGTCCTCTTCCAACTGATTTCGCAGCTGATCAAAATAGCCGACAGCCAGATTTGTTCCTTGACGTACTTTGCCTTTGGTCGGCACAAGCTGCCCCAGCAGAATGCGTAACAGCGTCGATTTTCCGGCACCGTTGGGTCCGATAATCCCGATGCGATCATTGCGAAACACGGTTGTCGTGAAGTCGCGAATGACGGGTTCTCCCCCGTCAAACGAATGTGTGACATTTTCAAGACGCGCGACAATTTGTCCCGAACGTTCCGCTTCCTGCAGAAACATTTTTGCGTTGCCGACTTTTTGGCGACGCTGCCGGCGTTCTTCACGCATGTCCTTCAGCGCGCGGACACGGCCTTCGTTACGACATCGGCGGGCTTTGACGCCTTGTCGAATCCAGCGCTCTTCTTCGGCCAGCTTCTTGTCAAACTGAGCCTGCTCGACCGATTCTGCCGCAAGCAGCTGATCACGGCGAGTCAGGAACGTCTGATAGTCGCAAGTCCAGTCGAACAAACGGCCGCGATCTACTTCCACAATGCGGTCGGCAATGTCCTGCAAGAAGACACGATCGTGCGTGACAAAGATGAGCGTCCCGCTAAAACGTTTCAGAAATCCCTGCAACCAAACGATCGAAGTGATGTCCAGATGGTTCGTCGGTTCGTCCAGCAGCAGCACATCCGGCTCTCGAATCATGGCCGCGGCCAAGAGCACACGGCGTTTCATTCCCGCGGAAAGCGCAGAATATAAACTATCCGCAGGAAGTTGCATTTCTTCGAGTAACGCATCGAGGCGGTCTGCAGCGGACCATTGGTCCGCGTCCGCGATCGCATGGCTGGCCTCTTCGTATGCCTTGAGTTCTTTTGGGGTTAGCTCAATGCCCTCATGCAGTTTGTGGCCAAGGTTGCGATAGTCGCTGACGGCACCACAAAGAGGCCCAAAACCTTCAGCTGCCATCTCAAACGCAGTCTTGTCGCCACCTGACGGGACTTCCTGATCCAGACGGGCGACCACCGCTTCGGATTGCAGATCCACCGTGCCGTCGTCCGGCTTGAGCAGCCCTGCAATGAGCTTCATCAGGGTTGATTTTCCAGCCCCATTGCGCCCGACAAGGCCAATTCGTTCGCCACGTTCAATATGCAGCGTGATGCCATCCAAGAGGTTAGGCCGGGAATACGTAAACGTCAAATTGTTCAAACTGAGCAGTGCCATAGGCCGAACTGTAACCGAAGCAGCACGCCACGCGAACGGCTCCGGATCGAATTATCACAGACGGAACAACTGACTGGTGTGGCGACTGCCGTTGGCCTCTGTTAGATTGTGGTGAAAATATCGGGACAACATAGTTTCCATGAAAGCATCGCTTCGATGAACGAACGTGAAAAAGGTGCCCAAGAGTGGTTCAAGAAAGGCACTGAGGCCATGAACCATAAAAATTGGGACTATGCGATTAAAGCCTTCGGGATGTGCGTCGTCCTGACGCCCGAAATGCTGCTCTATCGTCAATCCAAACACGGCTGTATCCGCAAAAGCTTCAATGACAATGGTTCCGGCGCGAAGATGGCAGGAATGCGGTTGATGGGTGTCCGCGGTCGCGTCAAGAAATGCCGAATGCAAAAGGATTGGAAAGGGATCGAGACGGCTGTCGAAGAAGGACTGCTGCTCAATCCTTGGGACGCCCAATTGATGTTTGACCTCGGCGATGCCTGCGAAAATCAGCAAAACCTCACTGTCGCGAAGTATGCGTTGGAACGTGCCGTGGAATATGACAAAGACAATATTGAATACAATCGCCGCTTAGGACACCTGCTGATCGAACGTCGCGATTATAAACCCGCGCGGGCCTGCTTTGAACGCATCTATAAACTCGATCCAAACGACAGTGATGCACGCAGTATGATGAGTCGCATTGATGCAGAAGCGACCATGGATCGTGGTGGCTACGATAATGCGGAAAATACACGCGATGTGAAAGTGGAACAGCCAGTCGCTCCGGTGAATGCCTATGAAGCCGATCGCCAAGCTCGCAAAGGAACACCCAAAGTGGCAGATGCTCCGGGGGAATCCGACGAAACGGATCTGCTGCACGCGATTCGCAAAGAACCCACAAATCTAAACCTGTACCTCAAGCTGGCAGACCTCTACATCAAAGATCGACTCTTTGGAAAGGCGCAGGATCAGTACAACAAGGCGCTCGAAATCTCCAATGGTAATGCTGATATTCGTGAGCGACTGCATGAAGTGCAGTTATTAATGCTGCGGAATGACCTCAGCGAAGCCGAAGACCGGGTACGGAACAGTCCCGGCAAGGAGCGCCTGGTCGAAAAAGTCAAAACGTTGAAAGGCGAACTGCTCACAAGGGAAATTGAGTTTCTGACTCACAGCGTAGAACTGCATCCGAACGACATGCGAAAAAAATACGACCTCGCTCAGCGGATGATGAGTATCAAAGAACCTGGCAAAGCAATTCCGTTATTGCAACAGGCCGTGTCTGATCCGCGGATCAAAGTGGAATCGCTGGTGCTGTTGGGCGAGTGTTTCGCAAAGGATGGGAAACTGGATCTCGGACGACGACAGTTTGAAAAAGCTCTCGACGGCCTAAGTGCCACCGACAAGCCCGATCCCTTTAAGACGGCCCACTATTATCTCGGACGCATTTACGAAAAGGCTAAAAAGAACGATCAGGCGGAACATCACTACGGCGAAATTCTGGCCGTGGACTACGAATACAAAGATGTGCTTAAACGACTTGAGGGTCTGCAGGGCACTGAAGGTGGAATTGGTGAGTGAGCGTGAGACTGCATCGTTGCCCGTGTCTCCGACGCGGGGCTCGGCAACGTTGAAATTGAGAAATGGGAGTGAATCCGACAGTGAGCCAGTCCGAGTTCCAGCTTGACTCCGTGGTTGTTCAGTTCTTCAGGAGGCGGTCATGAATTCTGCAGTTCGACCCTTGTCGCAGATGACTGAGGCTGAATACATCGCGTGGGAACGTCAGCAGCCCGAACGCCATGAGTACTGGAGGGGCGAAGTGTTTTCGCAGGCCGGTGGGACTCGACGGCATAGTCTGGTCGGAACAAATACCGCGAGAGCTATTGGAAATATGCTGCAAGGCCACGACTGCCAGGCACACGGCAGCGACATGAGAGTCCGGATTGGAGCAACTGGTTATCACGCATATCCTGATGTCTCTGTCGTCTGCCCTCCGATCGAAGGCGAGGCAGACGACGAGATCTCAAACCCGGTTCTGGTCGTGGAAGTGCTGTCGCCATCGACCGCTGACTTCGACCGCGGCGGAAAGTTTGGTCACTACCGGCAGATACCGTCACTGCAGGAGTACCTAGTGCTGTGGCAGGACGAACCTCGTGCCGAACAGCATACTCGCACGGACGACGGATTGTGGCTGCTGCGGGAAGTTGTTGGTATCGACCAGACATTGCAGCTCGCAAGCCTGAACAAGCAGCTTGCCATGCGGGACGTCTACGACAAGGTGCAGTTTGGGGACGCGGCGACGTGACGATTGCCCCCGTAAGGCATTCAGGGATGGCCAAATGATTGGCAGTTCGAAATTTTATTTATAGCACTTCGTTTAGTTCCGAGTGGCAGAGAAATTCTTCCCTGTTCCGTAGCTGAATTCGCAAGAATTCAGAGCCTCCCTGAATTCTCGCGAATTCAGCTACAGTAAATGCATTTCTGCCGCTCGCCTTTTCACACCACATGTCACTCACTTTCGCTTTGGTGCCCACAACCCGATCTTCCGAATTCTAGCTTCGCTTTCAGCCTGACGAAGAGCCGGTTCCAGATCGGCCGGCAACCCAAAATCGGCCAGTAACTTGACGCGACCTGCCGACAGCATCTGTTGATTCACCAGCGTGCCGTCTGGTTCAAAGACCCATGCCAACGTTCGTCCATAGCGATCCGTTTTTGGATAGTCGATTCGCAATTCCACTTCCCGGCCTTCGATCTGAGTTCTTAACCAGTTCGTGGCTTCGACCGC
>QWQG01000237.1 GCA_003670925.1 Planctomycetota bacterium
GTTACGAGGTTATCCAATTCCGCGTTGTCGACTTCTCTGACAGTAAAATCAACCTTTGGCCCTTGACTCAGCAAGAACGCCGCGATGTCTGCAGCCGGATCGATCGATGTTGTTCCATCCACATCCATGTAAACATCGAGATACAAATTTGGCATTCTCGTGCGGGCGTGATAACGCTGCGGTTCACGGAGCCAAGTGTACAGCCAGTCGCTGAATTCTGGATTGTCAGCATTCCGATTGATCTTCTGGTGAATATTGCTGATGTTTGGTCCAAAATCAGCCGTAGTTCCTGGCACAGCATCGTGCTGGTGACAGGCCAAACAACCACGTTCCGTGAATAGCTTTTTCCCCCGTGCGACATCTGCCGCGTATCCCTTAGCTGGCTTGAGCAAATCAATCGGTTGCGAATTCCCCAACAGTACGTTTGCGATACCTGCCAATTCAACGGTCTCAAGCGTTTGTGTATGGGCCGCATCAGCCGGCGAAAGGTGTTCTGATTGGTTGAAAAACTGCGGCATCTTCGTCGTGGGGCGGAAGCGAGAGGGAATCTCAGTCCAGTACTGGATCCAATTTGAATTGGTCTTTGAGGAAATGTGTCGCAGGCTCGGCCCGACCTTCCGAAACTTCCCGGCAACTTGATTAGGATCCGATGCGATTCGCGCCCGTTCTTCGTCAGTCTGCGGTTCCACTCGCATGTCGGGACCGATTGCCACACCCGCATCTTGGCCGTGAATTTCGTGACATCCGAAGCAACCGTAATTCTGGATCAGCTGATAACCTTTAAACGCCTTTGGCGCAGTCGCCCCAAATTTCGGATTCACCCCGAGCTCAGTCATCCCATGGTGGCATTTAATACAGGTCGATTCCGCAAAGCGGGTCGGCTGCATCGGGTACTCCCAAAAGTGATTGGCGTGGTACCCATACTCTTCGTGCCATTCCGCTGCAAGTTGGGGAGTGTCTGGAGTATGTTCTGCGTTGCCAAAACTCGTCCCTGAACCCTGACCATCATGGCAAATGGTGCAACCGAATTTCGCGACCGGATGAGGACTTGAAGCTGTGCAGAAAAGCTCCGTGTTGGAATGTGTCGCGTAGGGCTGCGGGAATTTGTCTTCACTGACCCATGTCGCGACATCCGCGTCTGAAGGATGACCTTCAGGGAATGCGGGAAACCCGCCGGTTGCCGTCTTATCGATATTCTGGTGACAAGTTCGGCATCGGTCAAAACGCGCAATCTTCGCCATTCCCAGCGTCTGCCTCAGTTTTGGCATCCAATCTTGGACAATTTTCAATGGTGAATTGAATCCATCGATGATCGGCATTTCCATCATGGAACGCTTCATGCTTGAGATGAGCGACGTCGGCGCGACGTTCTCTAGTGCTGCCTGCACGCGAGTTTCATCCTTGGTCATCTTCTCGATCGACGCAACCAGCTCATCATGCTCGCGCGTGATCACTTTCGTCTCTGCAACTGTGATTACCAGCGCCGCATTCGCGGTATCTAGAAGTGCTCGTGTTTCGTCGCACAGACCTTGACGAGTTTTAAAACCTGCCATTTTCTGACTGATGTCTGCTTCAGGAAGCCCAACGCTGACCGCAAGATCAAACTTAGCACGCGCCTCATCCCGCAGGCCATTCAGTGATTTAAGAACTTCACCAAGGCGATCAACTTCCCGCTGCTGTCTGTCGAGCAATGAGAACAATTCTTCGTTTGTGGCTTCAGTTTTTACCTGTTTCAAAGCAACATCCGCAGCGGCGATTTTCTGCTGCAATGCGGCTTTTTTGGCCTTAAAATCGTCACTCTCAATGGCCGATAGCTCGACCTCACGCAGTTTGGCTTCTAATTGAAAATTCTTCCGTTGAATTGGACGCCATTCGTCGTCCTGATCCTTCTGCATCATCAGGATTACAGAAAGCAACATCACAACGCTGCTGAGCGCAAAGACGATGTTGAGCGTTTTCTGATTCCACGAGTAAGTTTCATTTGCTGGCATGACTTTGGCTGGGCCTTTGCCCGTCCTCAGTAGTTAACAATCATGGGAGACCTGCCGCCGGCGAACGCCAGCGTCAGATGTTAAAAAAGTATTCAGGAATACCAACGATATATTTCAACGAGAAAGACCAACGTAGCAACATCTTGATCGGCAAAATCGCCATCCACAAAATCAGATTCGAAAATACCAAGAATCTAATGACACCCATGCGGGCAAAATATGTTCGCAGCACGGTTAAGCCAAGTAACGGTGGGAGTGCCGCAAAATAACCGATCACCAAAAGAATCCCGGGTGATTCACGCAGGAGAATATCCGAAGGCCCTGAACCCTTCGGGATGCCTCCCAGATTCTCCCAGAAGAATTGACTGAGGTTCTTATTTGTAGCGGCTTCGACCTTATGGACATCCCAGTACTCATAGATTCCGAAGAAATTCCAATTCGGGCCACGCAGAAACGTTCCTAAAACGATCAACGCCACCCATAGCGGAAGGAATCCGAACAGGTAAGTGGTCACGGCGAATGATCGCTCCCTGAATGAGTAGTATCCGTTCCCGCGCTTGTTGAAATCGATGTACGGAACCGCAATCAGGCCACCAAGGATGATGCTTGGCAAGACCACACCCGCCAACCATGGGTCGAAGTACACCAGCATTTCCTGGAGTCCCAGAAAATACCACGGTGCTTTCGAAGGATTCGGCGTTTTCATTGAGGACGCGGGTTCTTCCAGCGGAGCCTGCAATGCGATTCCCCAAAAGATTAAGACGGCAGTCAGGACGACCATGCAAATGAGTTCGGTGTAAACCAGATCCGGCCACACGAGGACTTTTTCGTTGTCTTCCTGCTCAAACAGCGGGCGGCCCTCGGCGATTCGTCGATCATTGTCCACAGCCCGCGTGAAGTAGATCCAAGTGAAGAATGCCACAATAAAGAGCATCGCCACAATTGGCACGTTGTCAGGCTTGCCGACGATCTGCCTGAAGTCGTAGTCTGTCAAACTCAGACCCATAAACAGCAACGATAAATTCAGCAATGTCCAGGCAACCGTCGGTTTGATCCACCATTCGCGAGCCGCGATCATGAAAACCAAGCCCACGATGGTCAGAAGGAAATACAAAACTGGATTGGAAAAGTAGGCGTTGAAGAAGTCCTTGAACCACAGCGGCATCTGAATCAGAAAGCCATCCGGCGGATATGTGAAATGATAAGCCGATGTCATCAGCAGCAGTGATGTGACGACGGACCAGAACGCAGCCTTCGGGACACCATTCCTGAATTCGCCGTCATGCTTGAAGCTGCGGACTGTCCACCACATATTCATGGCGAACAGAATCAGATAGTACCAACCGAGACCGATCAGTACGCTGGCTGTCAGATCGGGATGTGAATTCAACATTGACTAAACCCGGCGAAGAAAACACCAGATACGGGACAAGACAAGACACAACGTGAGGCAGATTCAGACGACCCACCAAATTATAACGGCTGACTGATTCCGCCGTCTTTCCGCACACGCCAGAAGTGGATTGCGATCAAACCGCTCACCACCAGTGGAATCGCCACGCAATGCAAAATATAAAAGCGATTCAACGTAGCCTCACCCACGAATCTTCCACCCAACAACAGAAACTTGGCATCGGAAGCGTTTGTTATCAATTCATAGCCGCTGGTGTTAAATAATTGAAACCCGGGGCCTTCTGTCCCCAAACCCGGCGTCGCTTTAGCCATGTTGGAGCCCACAGTGATAGCCCAGATCGCCAGTTGATCCCATGGCAGCAGATAACCCGTAAACGACAACAGCAGCGTAAGTACCAGCAGTAAGACCCCGATCACCCAGTTGAACTCACGCGGCGGTTTGTAACTTCCCGTGAGGAACACACGGTACATGTGCAGCCAGACGGTAATGACCATCGCATGAGCAGCCCAGCGATGAATCTCGCGCATGATGCCAAGTGTTTGCACATCGCGTAAAGCCTGGATGTCGTAGAAAGCCCATTCTAGCGTTGGCCGATAATAGAACATCAGCAGAACGCCCGTAATCGTTTCCACAAGGAACAGAAAGAATGTGATGCCGCCCATACACCAAGTGTAGGACAACGCGATTCCCTGCTGCTTAATCGACACCGGATGCAAATGTAGGAAAAAGTTTGTCAACATCACCACGACGCGGTTACGTCGATCGGTAGGCGCGGGATGCCGAAAAACACTTTTCCAGATCTGTGAGTTACGAATGTAGTCGCCGACAGACACCTTTAGACCCTCAAACGAAGACTCAACACGAACACGGATAGAAATACCACTAAAATTTTGCCACTGTACAGGTGAGGCAAACCTCAGGAAATTGCCAAAAGAAACACCCGCATCGCCCGCGGACTCTGCTTCGCATCAAATTAAGCCAACAAGATCAAGTCACACCTACAAAAGACGATGAGTTAGCCCACTGACCAAGCTCTCGCTGAAATTTCACGCTCTTGTCAACTTCGAGCATGCCGTCTTCCGCCAATCGCAGACCAACCCGCTCAAGCGGCCGAGGAGCTGGACCTTCAAAATTCACGCCGCTCTTGTAAAAACCTGAGCCGTGACAGGGACACTTAAATTTCTGTTCGCCTTCAAGCCAGTTTGGTGTACACCCAAGATGCGTACAAACTGTGCTTAAGGCATAGACCACTTGCGACCCATCCACTTCAGCATTCACCACCCAGATATTGAATTGAGCTTGCCACTTGGTGGACACGGTGCCTGGAGCATAATCGTTTGGTGGGCCGATCTTAAATTTCGTTGGTGGTTCGACCAGCACGTTCGGCATCATAAAGCGAGCGGTCGCGAGCAGGCTAACAACGGATGCGGCAATCATCGAACTCCATGCCAGCACAACCCACGTACAGACCGTACTCACAATAACCGCCAACAGACTTCGTCGGCCCACTTCCTGCTTCACTTTTCCGGCAGTCGCCTTACCTGGTAGCGGTTTCGATGGCAATGCAACCTTAGGCAGTGCAATCGGAGCGACTGTGGTGCCATCAGTTTTCGTACGGGCAGCTTTGATCATGTCCGCAGCTGACAACCCCGCTGCCTGTAAAGAATCAATCTTCACTGGAGGAATCACCGTCCCAGCGACTGCGGCAACAACTGGGGTGGATGCCGCAGGAGCAGCACCCGCCTTGGCGCGAATTGAGGCCATGATGTCGGCAGGACTTTTGGCCGCCCCACCACTAGGAGAAGCTCCGGCTGGTTTTTTTGCCGCCGCTAAAACATCTGCAGTGCCGCCGAGCTTCGCTGCTGCTTCGGTTTTAGCAGCAGCAGGCTTCGCCGCTGCACGCGCAGCAGCCATAATATCAGCGGTGCTCTTCGGGGCGGCCACGGGGACGGCCGCCTCCTCAGGTGACACTTCGGCAGACGGCGCTGCCGGAGTTTGTTGATGCGCCACGGATTCGGAAGCCGCTGCAGTTGCAGCCTTAGCACGAATCTTTGCGAAGATGTCATTTGTTGAGGGCTTTGGATCAGTCATTCAACCCTGCCAGCCATCAGAAAGATGTTGTCTGGTGAAACCACTCAGTGGCTCACTGCACAACTTCTTGGGTGACCATGATTTGCGGAAAGAGATTTAGCGAGAGGCTTTGGGATTCTTGCTCTCATGATTCATCGAGACAAGGCGGCTGAAACTGCGTGACTTTCTTTTCTCAGAGGCAGGAAGCTATCAAATTCACCTTCCCGAGCACGGGAAGCATTTGCGTCGTTGCAATCCCTCTTGCACTCACAATGTACGTTGTGCATTTGCACTTCCCAAACCCCTTGAACGCGGCAATCGACAACTCTGTTCGGTGGCGTTTCTGCTGTGGAGCAGTTGGCCCCTTGAACTTTGCTCTTTTTAGAAACGTAGTGCCGAGGAATGAAACATGTTCAGACTTGCGGACGATGGGCTCCGTGCACGGTTTTAAATATCGGGCTCTACGTTGGATTAAGGCCGGTTTTTACACTTCCACAGCGCGGATTCCCGAAATCGCGACGCTCGTTCGACTCGTTGATCCTAGCTGCCGATGCCCTGCAGTTTAGCCGCGACATTCTGCCCCTGCTTTCCACAAACTGCGATGCCTGCCACGGGCTAGATGAAACAAAACGCATGGCCAATCTGCGATTTGATATCGAAGCGGACGCTAAAACTGAACACGACAGCGGTGTGCCCATCGTCCCCGGAAAACCCGACGAGAGCACACTGATTCAATGCATCACGAGTACTGATCTGGATGTCCTGATGCCGCCACCGGATTCGCACAATGATCTTAAGCCGGCACAGATTGAAACGCTGCGACGCTGGGTCACTGAAGGTGGTGCATGGGGGCGACATTGGTCATTCGAACCCGTCGAACGCCCACAACTCTCCGTCCCGATGGGAGAATTGTCAATTGAAGTCTCAGTTTGCGAACGCGGATGAAGCGGCCGCTCGAAAAGAAGAGGGCGACTGGAATTTTGGACCCATAGAATCAGCAATGTCGGCCAGCGGTGCTACGCTCACCACGCGGAATGACGGCTCCATTTTTTTCGACGGCGTCGCTCCTGCTGAAGACGTCTATTCGCTCACGTTGAGACTCAAACCCCGACGACACACGGTCCTCCGCATTGAGGCGTTGCCAGCAAAGTTTACAGATGGAAAAGTCGGAGTCGGCCGCAATCCACGTGACCCCAATTTCGGGCTGTCGAAATTGGAAGTGGAGCTCCTGAGCGGGCAGGATCACCGGTTGTTGAAACTGACAGGTTCGCGAGCTGATTACTCACAGAATGGCTGGCCCGTCACGGCAGCGTTCGATGGTGACACAAAGACCGGTTGGGCTGTGAGTCCTCGCCAGCGGGAATGACTGACTCGGAGTTTGCGGGATGGATTGTCGTGGCAAATACAATTTTGAATCTCGACGAATTCCTGACCCGGAATTGATCGTAATTTCGGTTCGACGGTCGCAAAGCTGGACGCAAAGAATCAAGCTCCACGGGGGACTTCAAATCATCTGCAGCACGGGCAGACTGATCGGAGCATCCGGTGAACGGCGGAGTTTCGGCGGAAGCACGGCATGCGCGTATTCCCACAGCTGATCGGGCGTCTCGAAATATTGATCATAGACCCCGTCGTTGCCGAATTCACAGTTGTCCGTGCTGTATTCGCGGCAGATCTCAGGACGTGTCTCATACGCGCCACAGCGGTTGTCGGCCTGCAGATGCTGGCAGTCGCCGGGAATCAACAGGAACCAAGATGCTCCATCGGCAAAGACCGAAAACGGCCCGTGCATCATGTACCAACGCATGTTGTCGAACTGTTCCCAAGTCTTTGGGGTGTCGATTCCCATCGCAAAGTAGCGACAGCAACGAGCTGTGCAGTAACTGCAGAGGATTTCACCAACCTTCAGATTTTCGCGGATCGTGGTTTCGGATGTGCTCATTATCTTTTAATCTGCTAAATCGGTAATTAGACGCGACACTGTTGGCAGCATACATGAGTGATCGGGCGGATTCGCGATCTGTCGGGAATTTGTGTGCGTGAACCTGATCTATTCGAAGATCCCTGAATCGCTGTAAAAAGGCGATAGCGACAAAGCTTTTTCAGGGAGCGATTCAGGGATGAACGCAGAATATCAGCGACTGGAAGCCGAGGCGAGTGAAGTTCAGGAACAAATCAATCAGCTTGTCAGTTCCTGCAACCAGATGGCGGCGGCGGATTTCCAGAAGTTTGAAGCCAGAATTGCAGGGCTGCATCAACGGCTGGCTGGGCTGCGGCAGGGAATGGGGCTGCTGAAACTGGCAGGGTCCGCCAAAATGCAGGCAGAGGCGGCGAAGCTGGCAAAGTCTCAGCCGAAGACGTTTCATTCTCAGGGAACGCGCCCAAAAACAGTACAACTGATGGGCGGTGTCACGGTCACATTGGACATTACGTACTATCATCGATTTCAATGCCCGGAAAAGGCAAAGAACAAGAAAGCCAATCGCGGCATGTATCCCATGCTGATCCTGCTGGGCATCGCCAATGGCTTCACGGCGGGAGTGCGGCAACGCATGATGAAATGCGCGGCGCTGCTGGGATCGTATGAAGAAGCCGTGCAGATGCTGGCCGATGAAGGCATCACAATTTGTGTGAATACGCTTCGGAAAGTGACCGCTGGCATGGGAGAAATGCTGGCTCGGCTGACGAAGCTGGGAACTGTCAAAGTCTCGGGAGATGCGGCTGGACGACGCATTGTTGTCACCACCGACGGTGGTCGGGTACGACTGCGAGAGAAGCGTCGTGGCAGGACAAAGAAGGGTCACAAACGTTTCAAACCGGCGTGGCGTGAACCGCGCCTGTTCATGATTTATGCGACCGACGAACACGGCAAGCTGGACCCCACATTTTCCCCGATCATTGATGGCTCGCTGGGGTCGTGTGATCAACTATTTCGATTGCTGCTGTCGTATCTGAAGGCACTGAACGTCAAGGCTGCCTCAAAGGTTCTGTTCATTGCAGATGGTGCCGCCTGGATCTGGCGTCGAGTGCCGTCACTGATCACTTCACTGGAGCTGACGCCTGAACAAACTCAACAGCGAATCGACTACTGGCATGCGGTCGAATATCTCGGCAAGATCGTCGAGAGCTCCGCATTGGAGGGCAAGCCAAAAACACAGTGGCTGAAGACCCAGAAGAACCGCCTGTACCGCGGCGACATCGGCCTTGTGGTGATTGCCATTCGAGAACTGGTCGGTGAAAAACCATCAAAGGATCAAACGACATGGAGGAATTACTTTGAGAACCATGGCCTGGTTCACCGCCGGATGGATTATTCGATGTCCGTGAGCAATCACTTGCCGATTGGCAGCGGTGCCATCGAAAGCGCGGTGCGCCGGGTCATCAACCTGCGCGTGAAGAGCAATGCAACTTACTGGCTTCGCGAAAATGCCGAAACCATCATTCGTTTCCGGGCATGGATCAAGGCCGGACGGGCCGAAGAGATCTTCCACCAAACAACTTACGTCACGCCGGAACTTGCCATCTGATGCCCACAAAACGCGAATCCGCCCTGAGTGATCCCTTCCTGACAAATCATACAATCGCGATCGCTGTTCGACGGGAGATCGCCTGCCGCACCAGCTTTTAATTCACAGGGGAAACGGCCTCCTCGCGACGATGAAAGATTGACGTTGCCAACGCCGTGCTATCAGCATCAGTGCCGCAAGACGAATAGCCGCGGACGTTTTCCCCATTGTCACATGAGTTTTGAAAGGTAAAACGCCGCGCATCTGATTTTCATCGTGGCGGGGAGAGAGTCTCTCCCTCGGCTGTTGACGCCAAACAAAAAACCCGGCATCCTGAGGATGCCGGGTTCAAGTTTTTACCGCTCAAGCCGAGGGTTAGTACAGGTCTTCGTCGCCGTGTCCGGCGTGGCCTTTTTTGCCGTCTTTTGGCATTTCAGCGATCAGTGCATCGCTTGTCAACAACAATGTAGACACGCTAGCGGCGTTTTGCAGAGCAGCACGCGTGACCTTGGTGGGGTCGATCACACCAGCCTTAACCATGTCTTCGTACTTTTCAGTTGCAGCGTTGTAACCGTAATTACCTTCGCCGGCTGAAACCTTCTCGCAAACCACTCCGCCGTCCACGCCGGCATTGTCAGCGATCTGAGTCAGCGGAGCACGACAGGCTCGGACGATAATGTCGTAGCCGACCTTTTCGTCATGGGTCAACTTGCTCGGCTTCACTGCTCTGGAAGCTCGTAGCAACGCGACACCACCACCAGGGAGAATGCCTTCTTCAACAGCCGCACGTGTTGCATGCAACGCATCTTCGACGCGGGCCTTCTTTTCTTTCATTTCGCTTTCCGTCGCTGCACCGACGTTGATCTGAGCTACGCCGCCAGCCAGTTTTGCGATTCGTTCTTCCAGCTTTTCGCTGTCATAATCGCTGGTACTGTTAGCCAGTTCGCGTCGAATCTGCTCAATGCGTGCTTGGATGTCCGACTTTTTGCCGCCACCTTCGACAATCGTGGTGTTGTCTTTGTCAATGACAATCTTCCGCGCTGTTCCCAAGTCCGTCAGCTCGATGCTGTCCAGCTTGACACCCAAGTCGTCGAAAATTGCCGTGCCACCGACCATGATGGCGATGTCTTGCAACATTGCCTTGCGTCGATCGCCGTAGCCCGGAGCTTTGACAGCCGCAATCTTAAAGGTGCCACGCAACTTGTTGATCACGAGCGTTGCCAATGCTTCGCCCTCAAGGTCTTCAGCAATGATCATCAATGGCTTACCAGAATTCACAACTTTCTCAAGGACCGGCACCAAATCCTTAATGCTTGAGATCTTCTTTTCGTGAATCAACACGTAGGCGTCTTCAAGCACGCATTCCATGCTTTCTGAGTCAGTCACGAAGTAAGGGGACAGGTAACCTTTGTCGAATTGCAGACCTTCGACAACTTCGAAAGTTGTCTCGAGGCTCTTGCCTTCTTCGACGGTGATTACGCCGTCCTTGCCGACTTGTTCCATTGCATCTGCAAGAATTTGGCCGATCGCAGCGTCGCCATTGGAGGCGACTGTTCCAACCTGCGCGATAGACTTCTTGGATCGGCAATCCTGGGCCATCGTGTGGAGCTGAGCGATGATGTCCGCCACGGCCTTGTCCATCCCACGCTTCATGTCCAACGGGCTGACACCGGCAACAACGGCCTTGAGGCCTTCGTTGTAGATGGCTTCCGCCATGACAGTTGCAGTCGTCGTCCCGTCACCAGCCACATCGCTCGTTTTGCTGGCCACCTCGCGCACCATGCGAGCACCCATGTCTTCGAACTTATTGGGGAGTTCGATTTCACGAGCTACAGTCACGCCGTCTTTCGTGACGGTTGGTGAGCCAAAACTTTTTTCAATAATCACGTTACGACCGCGTGGCCCCAGCGTAATCTTGACGGCTCGGGCTAGCTTCGTGACCCCACGACGCATAGCTTCCTGAGCTTCCTGATCAAAGGCAATCATCTTTGCCATGAAGTATTTCTCCGATGTTTTTTTTAGATTTTGGAATTTTGAACATGGAAAGTGGGTGAGTCGCTGAGTTTCGATTGCGCATCGATCGAGTTGATCAATGCGCCTCGGAATCGCAACAATCACACCGTCGCTAGAATGTCACTTTCACGCATCAACAGATAGGTATGATCGCCCACCGTGATTTCGTCGCCCGCGTAAGAGCTAAAGATTACGCGATCGCCTTCTTTAACGGTCAACGCGACTCTTTCACCCTTATCGTTGACGTAGCCGTCTCCGACAGACACGACCTCGCCACGCTGTGGCTTGCCCTGAGCTGAATCCGGAAGCAAAATTCCCCCAGCTGTTTTTACTTCAGCCTCGGCTCGCTTCAGTACTACGCGATCTCCCAGTGGCACAATTCGCGTGCCGCTTGTGGAAGCCTTTTTCGCCATGACGTTCTCCTGACCTGTCAATCGCACTTCGATGAATGGAACTTTAATTCAGCCTCTTTGGACTCAGCCGTTTCGACATGCTGCACCCTAAGCGGCCAGATTTGCAGTGAACAAACCTTTGAGTCCTACCCTTCGCGAATAACGTGCCATGAGCGGCACTCAATTCCTAAGTCATTGAAATCAAACATGTTGCGTTATAATCTTGGATTCGGTTGGCAAGAGCGCCCTCGATGTAAGTCAGCGTCGCCTGCCGTTTTGACACGAAGTGGAGTTGCACCTTTGGCGCTTAACGAACGGCATGATTCCGCGTGGAGACACGTGGAGTTTCGTCGGCTTCGCTTGAATTCGGAGGGCTAAGGCTTTGTCATGCCTGAATTCTGACGAAACTATGCTCCTCCAAAGTAACCCTAAAAAATCTGCGTGGAGGATTGCACTTGGATGCTCGTTGGCCGGCGATTGATCCCGTGCGGTGCCCAAAAAAGTTGGGCGAGCGGAGCGGTGTGAGTCTCATCTTACCTCCTTTTTGTCCCGCCAGGCTGACGCATGTCCTCGGCAATTCACTCAATGATGACCGCGTTGAGTCGCATCGTGTGGTTCAGCTTTCCTCCGGGGGAGGGAAACAGCATTCCGTATCGCCAAAGTCCAGCGTCTGTGGCTTAGGGTTCAGTTGAGCGCAACTCAATGTTGGCATTTAATGAAACACTAGGATTTTTAGGTTCAACGAATTGTTCAGAGCGATCAAGATCATCGGTGGGGCAAATTTTGCGGCTTCGTTGTTGCGGAGCGGTGAGAAGACTATCCTGCAGATGAGATATTTTTAAACGCCCACCATCCACTCCCCCCTGCACTTTGGCTTTTCATGACTTTCTTCGCTCAGCTAACTCATCAGAGTCCTGCCGATCACCTCGTGGCGAATGCATCCTTTGATTTCAATCAGCGGACGCGCGTGGTGTTCGGATGCGGCAGTTTCAGTCAACTTGGAAAACTTGCGCATGAACTTGGTGGCCGACGAGTGCTCGTCGTCACCGACACCGGGCTCCTGAAAACTGGTTATTGTGATCGCGCTCAAGCGTACCTCCGCACAGCAGGGCTGGAGGTTGCCGTCTTTGATCAGGTTCAGGAAAACCCAACGACAGACCATGTCGATCGCTGTGTAGCTTTTGCCAAGGCGGCAAACATTGGCATGATCGTCGGACTGGGCGGCGGAAGCAGCATCGACTGTGCCAAAGGAGCCAACTTCCTTCTGAGCAACGGTGGTAGGATGCAGGACTATAAAGGCTCAGGTAAAGCCCAGTTGGCGATGCTTCCCATGATTGCCGTTCCCACAACGTCCGGGACTGGCAGCGAGGCACAGTCATTTGCTGTCATCGCAGATGCGGAAACGCACATGAAAATGGCGTGCGGTGATCCCAAGGCCGCGTGCCGGATCGCCATTCTGGATCCGGAGCTTACGGTGACAATGCCTGCCGCTGTCGCCGCAGCGACTGGAATTGATGCAATGACGCACGCAATCGAAAGTTATGTTACGACGAAACGCAATCCGATTTCGCATATGTTTGCGCGTCAGGCGTGGGAGCTTCTAGCTTCTGCTTTTCCAATTATGCTGCGCGAACCGGGAAACTTGGACGCCCGAGGAAAAATGCAACTCGGTGCCTTTCTGGCTGGTGCCGCCATTGAAAACAGTATGCTTGGGGCAGCCCATGCAACCGCGAATCCGCTGACCGCAGAATTTGGCACAAAACATGGCATCGCGGTGGGATTGATGCTCCCGCACGTGATCCGCTGGAATGCCGCCATTGTCGGCGAATTGTATCGAGATTTGGTGATTACGGCGAAATGGAACGATGCGGAAACAGATCGTGAATCAGCGCCATATCGACTGGCGGACGGGTTTACCGAATTCTTGCGGCTGGCTGATTTACCTGTTTCGATGTCACAGGCGATTGATGTTGAAGCAGATGACGTTGTGCTGGATCGACTGGCGGCTGAGGCAGCGCAACAGTGGACCGGCTCCTTTAATCCTCGCACCATGGACGTGGCTGCATTTGTGCAAGTGTATCGGAACGCATTGTGATCTGGGCTGTTCTCCCGTGCATCTGGGGGGTTACTTTGGTTACTCGGTTGTCCATCATAGGATTTTCCAGCCTGCTGTCCTTTTGTTGATGCCTGTGACTTGCGACGTGATTCGGGGCACTGCAGAATTTGACAAACGAATGGGTTTATCCTCCGCGTGGGTTTGCTTAATATCATTTGTGGTCGCTGGATTCGTCAGAATGGGGCCATAATTGAGGCCCACCTCGGAATTCTTGCGAATCCAGCGACATGCGGACTGATGCCCGCGGCGGGTTTCAGTGTTACAAAATTTCACGGAATCAATTCCATGCGAAACACGCCCTCGAAGAGGTCATCCCGTCGCGGAGCGCTGCGGCAGATTGGCGCGGGACTCGCCGCAATCAGCGTGTCGACTCATTTTGGTCGATCAGCGTTGGCATCGACAGTGCCCGCTGGCATTGAAGCGCCCGGCGCAACCAGTTGGGCGTCGTTTCGAGCGACCCCTGATCAACGCGGGATTTCTAAATCAAGGCTTGCCGACCAGCCGAGTTTGAAGTGGGAACTGGCCTCACCGGATGGCTGGGTGGCGACAGTTGCTATCGTTGGTGATTTCATCTACGCACCGGCGCTGGCAGGCAATCTGCATTGCCTAAATCTGAAGACTGGCGAAGAGATTTGGAAGTACCGTTCGATCGAAGACCCCGATCCTAAAAAATTTGCCCCTGGATTCAAAGCTGCTCCGCTCGTTACGGCAACCATGATTTACATTGGTGACGAAGATGGTGTGTTGCATGCCATCGACCGGACATCCGGAAAGAAAGTCTGGGTGTTTGCTTCGGATGCTGAAATTGCGGGGTGCGTCGCACAATACGAAGATAAATTACTGCTAGCGTCACACGACAGCAACTTGTATTGCCTGAATCTGGACGGAACCGAAGTTTGGAAGTTTCAAACCAACGATCGCATTAATTGTTCTCCCGCCATCGAAGGTACGTTCACATTTTTGGCAGGCTGTGATGAACATTTGCGGGTTATCGATTTGCAGACCGGTAAAGAGTTTCGGGACATGCCGCTGGAGTCATTTCTAATCGCCTCACCTGCCGTCGTCGGAGATCTCTTATACGTGGGTACGCATACGGGAGAAATCGTCTGCGTCGATTGGCGGAAGGGTGAATTTGTCTGGCGTTACGCAGGTTCGCGAAAGATGCCGTTTCATGCGTCACCGGCCGTAACAGATGAATTGGTTATCGTCGGTGGCCACGATAAGACGCTTCACGCTGTTGATCGAGCGACCGGCGCAGAAAAATGGACGTTTGCCACACGCTCTCGCATCGAATGTTCGGCCGCAGTTGTCGGTCAGCGACTGTTTGTGGGTTCAGGAGACGGCAATCTGTACGGAATCGACCTCCAGACGGGGACCGAGACTTGGAAGTACAACGCCGGACGCCCAATCAATGCTGGCATCGCTATCGGCGAAGGCCATTTGGTGGTTGGCGAAGACCAGCAGAACGGACGACTGCTGTGCTTCGCCTAAAATCTCCAACGCAGTGGTCCTCGCTGCGCTCCGTGATGGCCCTCGTCAGCGTTGCCGAGCCTTACTTGCAGATGATGATGGTGTGAAATCTCAATGACCAATTCTCAATAACGAATGCATTGGCCGATCATCTGTGGATGAAAGACGAAGAATAGTTCGGTAAGCCTGATGAATCCTCTGGCTCCCATCGGCGTAATGGTAAGCGGGCCGGTTACGGCCTTAAACGACATTGTCGGCTGTCACAGCACCGCGATCTTTGTGGATTTTAAATTCAAACGCATCCACCAGCGCGATCCAACTGGCTTCAATGATGTTTTCGCTGACACCGACGGTACTCCACATGCCGTCTTTGTCACGACTTTCAATCACCACGCGGACTCGGGCGGCCGTGCCTTCACTGCTGTTGATGACGCGGACCTTATAGTCGACGAGAGTCAACTCAGACAGACCGGGGTAGGCTGGGGTGAGGGCCTTTCGCAAGGCGCTGTCGAGCGCATTCACGGGGCCGTCGCCTTCACCCACGACGTGCCGGCAACTGGCGCCAGTGGTTAGTTTAATGACCGCTTCTGTCAGCGTTCCTCGCGCTTGGTTTTCGACGTTGACACGATAGTGATCTAACTGAAAGGCTGGCATGTAGGTTCCCGCCTGCTTCATGACCAGCAGATCAAACGATGCTTCAGCGGCTTCGTATTGATAGCCCTGATGCTCCAGATCTTGCACGGCGTTGAGGATTTTCTGCATGAGTTCATTATTTTCACTGATCTTAAACTTGGTGGTCTTGGCGACGATATTCGAACGGCCGGAGAGTTCGCTCACCAGAATGCGGCGTTCGTTTCCCACCGTTTCCGGCTGAATGTGTTCATAACTTCGCGCGATACGATTCACGGCATGCACGTGCATGCCTCCTTTGTGAGCGAACGCACTGGTTCCAACAAACGCCTGTCCGGAACGGAAGTTCATATTGGCCAGCTCGTAGATATAACGCGACAATTCCGTCAGTCGCTGGATTTTTCCCGGAGCCAGTACGTCGTAGCCGAGCTTGAGCGCCAGATTGGCGGCGACAGACACAAGGTCGACGTTGCCACAACGTTCCCCGATTCCATTGATCGTGCCTTGGACCTGAATCGCTCCTGCGTGAACTGCGGCCAATGAATTAGCGACAGCCAGTTCACAATCGTTGTGGCAGTGAATCCCAATGCGACACGGCACTGCGTTTTGCAGTGCGTCGACTGCTTGGACGATTTGTTCCGGCAGCGTTCCGCCGTTGGTGTCGCACATGCAGATCATATCAGCCCCGGCGGCAGCTGCAGCTCTCCAAGTTTGAATCGCGTAATCCGCGTTTGCAAGCCAACCGTCAAAGCAATGCTCGGCATCATAGATGACTTCGCGGCCTTCCGATTTTGCAAACGCGATTGAATCGCTGATCATCGCCAGATTCTCTGCGAGCGTGACGCGGAGAACTTCCGTGACGTGCAGATCCCAAGTTTTACCTACGATCGTGATCACCGGAGCCTTACTCCCAATCAAGGCCTGCATGCCAATGTCGTCTTTCGCTGCGACACCTTTGCGCCGCGTCATTCCAAACGCCGTAATTTTCGCATGCTTCCATTCCATCTCAGCGGCACGCTGGAAAAACTCTTGGTCTTTCGGATTGGAGAGCGGATATCCGCCTTCGATATAGTCGAATCCGAGTTCGTCCAGTTTTCTGGCGATCATGAGTTTGTCTTGCAGCGAGAAGTTGACGCCTTCACCTTGGGAGCCATCGCGCAAGGTTGTGTCGTAAAGCTGAATGCGTGCCATGTGTTCGGCCTTTGATTGTCAGACGCGGTTCAATACCAACAAAAAAACCCTCAGGGGTGACCTGAGGGCTGGAATCGGTTTCTAGGTTCCTCAGGCAAGTCGCGGCGGTCGAACGGAAATAATGCCGCCGCGGAGAATCAACTGAATGCCTTCTATGCTGAGGTTCATTTGCGTCACTTTAGAAGACGCACGGCAGGATCGTCAACGAGAAACCTGTCGGGAATTCCCAGGATGCATCGTTCGCGGGAATTTGGGCGTGAAATTCGGCAAAAAGACGGTCAGAACAATGTCCATGCATAAAATCTCTTGTGTGCTGCGGCAAGGCTTGAGATTGGGGTACGAGGGGCATTTTTGCCCGTCTAATCGCAGTTGGGCCAGAATGTCCAACCTAAATTTGAGAACCGAACAGAGCATGAGGCCGTGTGTGCAGCGCCAGCCGAACCTCCTGTTCCGCAACGTTTTTCAAGACATTGCGTTGTGTTCCGCATCACGCACCCTACGATTCAACAACCTAGCAACGCTATTCCGCTCACAACGCTCTTCACGCCACATCCTCATGTCCGATCCGGAAACCACAATCCTACCCGCACCTAAAACCATTTCCGGTCGCTGGCTGGTGATCGGCATGTTTGCCATGGGGATTACCGCGACGGGATTACTGTACGCCTATTCAACACTCCATCTCGGGCCGTTTAAGCCCCTCCAAGAGGCGATTGTCAAGGAATTCCCCGGTTCCTCTCCCCGTGTCGATGGGGGTAAAAAGCGAATGCAATTGGACACTCCGACGATCCTGCGGATCCTCATGAAGTCCCACATTGATCTAATGTCTGAGACCGACGAGTCCATTGGTAAAATCAGAACCATGCGCATCCGAATCGCGGAATTAGCTCTTGAAAACGTGACGCTTCCAAATCTCGCGATCATCGAACTGCATGTTTATAAGCCCCTCCAGGAAGACCAAATCCTCAAACGTTCGTACCGCCTAGATCTCAAGTCCGGCGCGGACTGGATCGAAATCGATCAGCGGGGGCAACCCCTATCAGTGCCGGCAGCTGGGAGGCCGTAACATCGGAAAATCCGGAAAAACCTCTCCCGGATGCTGGATCCTGAGTAACCTATGGCTTGTTTCTCATCCTGCGCGGCACCACGATGCCATTTACGGGGTTGAATTGGCCTTGCGGCTCCCGATTCTAGTCGATTGTCAAAAGTAAAATCATGTCCGACATCTTTATTGAATGGGATCGTGACCGTCTAGTTGTGGCGCGCGGGCGAACCGTCGGCAATCGTGTTGAGATCACAGAAGCCCGGATCATTGAACGTCCTTCCGACGCAGCCGATATGCTATTGGTCGTGGATCAGTTAAAGCAATTTAGTGGCGGCGCGTCGGGCAAGAACCGTCCACAGGTTGCAGTCGTGTTTCCGCGGCAATTCGTCACCATCCATCGGATTCAATTGCCGCAGGTGACAGACGCTGAGTTGCCTGCGATGGTTCGCATGCAGGCGACCATGCGTCTGACCGTGCCGCTCGAATCCGTGAGCATGGATTTTGCGCCGCTGCCTGTCATCGCCGGGAGCATGACCCGCGACGTCCTGCTTGTCACGGCTCCCAATGATCAGGTATCCCAAGCCCGGCGGACGCTCATTGAGGCTGGGTTGGAATTCAAAGAACTTCGAGTCAGCGCGTTTTGCGTGGCTCAGGCTGCCGCTCAAGCCGGGATTTTGAGGGAAAGCACAGACGCTTCCTTGGTCGATATTGTCGTGCTCATGCGTCGAGATTTTATCGAAGTCACCTTTCTCCGCGGCACAGCCGTGTTGTATTCTCACAGTGGAAGTTCATGGTCGTCGGCCGACACGATCGAACGAACCTTGCGATCAGAGCTCACCCGCGCCCGCATGTCGGCTGCGGAGTCACTGGGCGAACATAAGATCCGCCGGATTCTGCTGATCGGTGCCGCAGATGCGACCAGTGCTGTGTCCGATCAGCTGGCTTCGCGATTTGACTCAGCCACGATTGAACGCATTGATCCTGCATCATCATTGGTTCACGGCCAACTGACAGACGGGATCACCGCCACCGATGTGGTCGCCTTGGCGGGAGCGATTCAGAGAGATACCAAAGCAACAATCGCTGCTGTCGATCTGATCAATCCCCGTCAACCTCCGGAAAAGAAAGATTATCGCCGCATTGCAGTGTTGGGCGGTACGTTGGCTGCGTTGCTATTGTTCGCGGCTGTGTACTTCTGGCGACAGGGACAGATCAATGAATTGTCTGTCAGGAAAGACTTGTTAGTAGCGTCCAACAATACCATCAAACAAAAACTCGCGGCGGGAGAATCAGAGCTAAATCAGGCAGGCAGAATCCAGGAATGGATTGACCGTGATATTGAATGGCTGGATGAAATTGCACGTCTGCAGACTGTGCTGCCTAAAACCGATCGATTCTTTATCGACAATTTCCAGCTTTCAACAGTCCAAAAAAACGGCACGGGAATCATCAAGCTCCAAGGTTATGCGAAATCGAACGCAGATGTCGAGGAGGGCGGTCGCTTACTGACGGAAGCCGGTTATGGTGTCAAAGCCTATAGCCCGAAGTTGGAACCTGCGAGCGGAGCTCCGGAATATGCCATTAAGGTCGCGCTTGAACTGACGTTGCCGAAATTGACGGAAGACCAGTGATCGTAATTGAACCCTCTTCGGCATTCGAGACCGCAACTCAACGGAAGATGTAATGGACGATCAAAAACGCACGAAAATCCTTGGTGGCGGACTGACTCTAGTCATCCTTATTTTCCTGCTGCGTTCGAAAGTCGATAGCTGGCTTAATGGGCCGATCCGCGCGTTGCAAACTGAAGTCGCCACTGCCGAAAAATCCGCAGTGACTCTTGAAGCAGATGCAATTCAGCTGAAAGTTGCGCAACGCAATCTGGAAGACTGGCAGGTCATCAGTCTCCCGCCTGACGTTGATATTGCTCAGCGACTCTATCGGGAATGGGTTCAGGCTCTGGCCGAAGACTGTGGCTTCAGCCGCATCGAAGTGGTGCCGGCATCCAAATCGACGCAGAAGGAATACAGTACTGTTGCCGTCGAAGTCCGCCGCGCTGAAACGGACCTGCAGGGACTGACACGATTCCTGTATCTTTTTGATCAGGCCGACTTGTTGCATCGAATTTCGTCGCTGACAATCGACAGCCCTAGTCCGAAGGGCAATCCACGTCTGGCGATTTCGTTCACAGCGGAAGGGATGAGTGCGGACGGAGCCGAAGACCAGCTGGAACTGCTCGCCCGTACGTCACTCATGACTGCCGTCAAAGAGATGGACACGAGTATTACGGCCACCCCCAGTGAATTTTTCCCAAGCGGAGAACCACTGGAAGAATTTGAACCTTTTCTGGTACGTATCGATCGCGAATTAATGCGTGTCGAAGCCGTCACAACTACGGGTTGGCAAGTTGCGCGTGGTGCCGAAGGAACTCAAGCCGCGTCCCACGAGGCGGATGCTATTATTGAATTATTTCCTGTGGCATGGGATCGCCGCGAGAAAACGCAAGAGCAGTACGCCGCGTTTGTGAAAGCGTCACCTTTTGTGATCCCTTCGGCACCTAAAACGTACACACCACGAATTACCGGTGTGTCGGAGAAGTCGATCAAACCCGGAGAAGCAGTAAAATTCACGGCAAAAGCAGATGGACTGGATCCAGAACTCGGAACTCCTCAGTTTGCTCTGTCGGATGCCGCCGTGGGTATGACCATTGACGCCGCATCTGGTGAATTCCTGTGGATGCCGCTTCCTCAACTTGCCCCCGGCGACTATACAGCCACCATCTTGATGACGCAGGAAAAAAATACCGAAGTCAAAGTTGAGTCCGAACTAAAAATTACCATCAAGCAACCAAATGCCGCGCCGAAAATTACCCTCGATAAATCGGCAATTGTCGTACTGGGAAGACAATTCACAGCCACCGCGGCAGCGCTCGATGATGACGCAACGGACACGCTGAAGTTTTCGCTCGGGAGCGGTTCCCCAGAAGGACTCACGGTTGATCAAAAGACCGGTCAGCTCAAGTGGACACCACCCACAACGTTTACACCGGGCAAATATGACGTGGAAGTGAAAGTCACTGACAGCAGTGCTGAATCAGTGTCTGCTTCAGCAACGATTGCCCTTGATGTGCAGGACGACTTTGCGGCA
>QWQG01000183.1 GCA_003670925.1 Planctomycetota bacterium
AGGAAACTCGAAGGCGTCACCCGTGAAGCGTTGCGTGACTTCGCCGATCAATTACGAGACAAGCACAGTCCGATTGCCATTATCCTAGGAGCAGAAATCGACGGCAAAGTTTCGTTGATCGCCGCTGTCAGCAAGCCACTCGTGAAGGAAAAAAATCTCCACGCCGGCAACATCGTCAAGGCCGCCGCAACGATCGCTGGTGGAGCGGGCGGCGGACGCCCTGACATGGCCGAAGCCGGGGCGAAGCTGGTCGATAAAATTGACGAAGCCATCGCGGCTGGAGCAGCTGAACTTAAGAAGCAACTCGGGGCGTAGCCACGCACCACGAATCTCGCCAAGACTAGCGGCGGCGTGCCTGTGGTATTGTAGTTTTTCCGCATACGGAAGGGTCGACAGCCCGCATGGAGAGCCACGTCTGACGACATCCAACTGTGCACGAAATTTTTGCGCAAGTTTGTCGCTTACGCTGGGGTACGAGACAGACCATGTGAAGTCTGCTCCAGGATTGATTCGAGCCTATTACCGGCTGCCTGATACTTTAGAATCTGAGCGACGCGTTCCACAATGAGACTGCCGGCTTCGACTGCCGGCAGACCCTGTGAGCCGATATTAGAGATTACCGTGTATTCAAAACGGATCGCCGGATTGTGACTAAACGCAGCAGCCGCCTCTTGCGGAGTCGGATCCAAACGATAGGCCAGATAAGCCGACAAGCTGCGTGCGGCGACCGCATCGCCCCCAGGCCGTTCGCCAATCAGGTAGATGATCAGCCGCGCCTGAAGACGCTCGGCAAGGGGCTCCGCCAATTTGACTCTCCCATACCGCGTCAACATAGGTGCGCCAGTCGCCCAGCCATATGCTTGAACCCCATCCATGACCACAGGCAGCAGGTTGCCGAGATTGTAATGCACAGCTTCTGCACTAAGTCCATCGGAGACCAAAATCTGCACATCCGTGTATTCCGGTAGAATTCGAGCAGCCGTGATGGGTTCTAAACTCGCTCCGAGGTCGGGCGACATGAGGTGCATTGGCTTGCTGGTTGCTTGTGTTTCTACGATGCGAAATGCGGCGACTGTTTGCAGTCGGTCGAAATCCAGTTCCGCATGGATGGCTTCTCGTCCGATAGCCTGATGCAGTCTCGCTTGACGCGAAACTTGATTCGCGGGCCGAGGCCCAGCAGACTCAAAGCCGTAGAGCGCGGGTGTGGAACTAACGATCTGGTCAAATTCCTCGAGCGAATCGCAGAATTGTTGCGGATCACCCCAACGCGGGCCACGCAAAATTTGTCCGAAGTCATTTCGGATAAAAATCCCTCGTGCCACGCACCAATCAAGAAATTCAGCGGCAGGTTGGCGATCATGTACTTCACGCAATGTCTGATTGTCATGACCACTAGTGTCGAAATATGCCAGCATGCGATCGGTATTTAATGGCACATCCATGTAATACACAGCGCCCGCAGCTGCAAGCAACTCTGTCGCGATTTGCTGGCCTTCGAGGATGATATTCGAGTGCAGGGTGTAGCACGGCGCCATGCCCATCGGCAGGCCCAATAATTTGCCCATAAAGTGATCCTGGAGATTTGCAAGGATCATCTCCAGACTGTCGCAGTGTGTCTCGGGACCGATGAAGCCCGTGACATTATTGACCATAAACGGATCGTAGCGGCGAGCGAGCCCATAACAGAGCGCCTCGGCCGTCGTCATGTCGATTCCATTGTGGCGACCGTAAGTGAACTCGCTGCCCTGGCCTGTTTCAAAGTACATAAACTGACGAGCCTGTTCACGCAGCGGACCGTGCCGCAGCATTTGTTCGTAGGCATCGTCCAGCAGATCGACGGTAATATCGAACTCCGTGAGATTTGTGTCCGCGGTCCCAGCCAAACTTTGAAATAGAATCTCAACGGGTTCGCCGCGTTGCAGACATGCGAGTTGCGTCTTGATATGGCTCAGAACACAGATCTGTGTGGGGGCACCTGTCCGGCGCCGGATGGTGTCGAGCAAGCGTAACATCGTGGACACATTGTCGACGGTATCCACGGCAGGATTGAGGCCCAGCAAAGCGTCTCCGGATCCCATCGACAGGCCCCAGTAGCAGAGCAGCGTAATCCCGCGCGGATCATCGGTGGGGTGATTTGGCTGCAAACGCGACGAAAGGGTGCCGGGCATGCCGAGACGTGTACGAGCTTGCGTGGGATGGACGCATCTGCGCGCCAGTAGAATCAGTTCATGGACATCACAAATCTTGGCCAACGCGGCAGCCATAACCCCCGTTAAGCCCCGTCCGACTTGTAAGATTTCAGCACCCGTACCCTGCATCAAATCGTTTTTTAGCTGGCCGAGAGTTTGATTTGCTATCCTCGCAAAAAACTCTAGGTCGATCTCATAATTAACGCGCATCACGCTGTCGACAACGCCTTGATTGTCGGTCAGCGGGTGGTCATAGAAATGTTGCAGTGGCAGCTCAGAAAGAAGCGAACGGGCAGCTTCCCGTGCCGTTTCACTGCACGCAGTCAGGCCTGCATGCCGGTCACCCGCTTTGGCCACATCGGCCGCTCCGAGAAGTTGCTTTAAACCGTGAAATTGGAAATCACGGCCCACAAACGAACCTCGATACAATTTCTCGGGTTGCGGATCAGGAACAGGAATCTCTGCTAACGGTCTTAAACGGCGCACCATCTGATTCCTTTATGAGGGCAACCCAAAAAAGGACACGGGAATCGTCTGATCTCGCATGATTCCGAGATGTACGAAGTTCGCCTCGCGCCAATCGATCTCGTCCACGACTAGCAGACTCAGAGCATGACGCCCCCATTGAGTCATGTACTGTCCGAGTGTCTTTCCTGCATTTTGTCGGAGCAAGATGACCAGCGGAAGGTCAGCCGGGAATTTGCGATCGCGCACTGCCTGCCCGATTCTCGCGCCTACGGATCGGACGCAGCTTGCATCGTTCGGCAACAGTTCAACACGAATTGCGCCACCGCAGCGACTGCGACAAACAAGATCGAGCAGTGTATGCAACGCCGCATCGGTCGTCTCCGGCCCAATCGTCCCCACAATCGGTAGATCACGCAGTGGCAATAAATGAGTGGCGGTTAAATGCAGTGTACTCCCGGAAAGTTGAGTACTGTGCCTCAACAATCCATAAACAGTGGCGCGGCCGCCCGCTTCGGGACGGTAGTCGCGAAAGTTTTTTTGCCAACGGGGATGTCGTGCGATAGCCCGAGCTAGGTCAATTCCCAAATCACCAAAAGCGGTTGTCGAGAGTTGGCTCGCGCCATGCACTTGTGCATAAACTAATTCGCCCACACCACCCGATAATGTGAGTACTAGTGGACGATCATGGAAGCCCACAGGGAAGGCTGGAATCGCTACTTGGAGATGCTGACGCGCGAGCGGACTCGCAAACACGGAGGTGTCGCCACTGACTGCGGCTTCAAGGAGTGCCACTTGATAATCTAACACCGCCTGAACCTCGTGGGGGTCCAGTTCTTCTCCGACCGTCTTACGAATGCCGAGGCCCGCAAGCAACTCGATCGCGAGAGCCGATAAGCCCACAATGTGATAAGTCCCCGGTTCAACACGAATGTGACGAGCGCCCACAAGAAGACAACCCGTCGCCAAGACTTCACCGCAGTATCCCAAGGCGAGATTTGTCGTGCCGCCACCAATGTCCAGATGCAGGAAGTGGCATTCGGGATGTCGACGCGACAGTGACACGCAACTTCCCATAAAGGCAAGCCATGACTCCAGACAAGGATCATCCGCCGACGCGACCAGTGCATCGCCAATTCGTGCTCGAATGATCCGCACGATCGCGTCAGCATTGGCACGACGCGCCGTCAAGCCTGTCAAGAGTGCGCCACCGCCCACAATGTCTTCTGGCCGCACATTGCCCTCGATCAGCCAACGATCTAGCTGGGCGGCAATGGCTGCTTCGTCAAGGCGTTCACCAATCAATGGAGTGAAGACCAATTCCGCACGAAATGTCTCACGGATATCCGATAACTCCATCCGGCCCGTGACCGTGTTCCGCACCACATGAGCAGCTGCGATCACGGCGCTACAGGTTGTGCTACCGAAGTCGAGGCCAAGGAGTGTTGCCATGCGGTGTCTACGTTAGGAGTCAGCGTTTCTCGACGCGTGTGCTTCATCCAAAGCACGTTCTGTGGCCAGAATTTCGGCATGTCGTTCTTCACTGACCGTGCCACTCGGTGGACCCGCAAAATCACGGCTTTTGATGGCGTACCAGTACGCGATCAAAAGCACGGCAAAACCCGGGACAATCCAGATCGCAATATGGTTGGGGGGCTGCACTCCGATAATGACCAAGCCAGCACCGCTGAAAATGCAACTGACAGCGAGCGGCTTGTACCACAGTCCCAAATTCCATGGGCCCATGTTCGTCCATGTGCGACCATGAGCGAACAGACTGGCAAGGGTGGGCATCACATACGAGAGATAAAGGAAAATTACGCCGACAGCAGTGATAGTGATGTATGGCACGAGTAAAGTGAAACTGACGACTAAGGCGGCAGATAACCAGACCGCAGCACGAGGAGTTCGATAGGTCGGACTCACGCTCCGCAGAACATTAGAAAACGGCATTCCACCATCTCGCGAAAATGCATAGATCACGCGTGAAGCACTGGTGACCATTGCCAGACCGCAACAATACTGCGTAATGGTAATTCCCAACAACATCGCAACGTTCAACCAGTTCGGGAGTGTCTGATCAATAATCCAGAAAAAAACGTTGGCACCTTGCGCGACGGCAGCATCCATGTCCGGAATTGCGATCACTAAAGCGATCAACAGCAACCAACCAAAGACAGCCGAGACCGCCACGGCCCGGATGATGGCACGAGGAACCTCAAGTGATGCACCTTTTGTTTCTTCGGAGGTGTGCGCTGAGCCATCAAATCCAATGATCGTGTAAGCTGGCAGGAGGATGCCCAACGCGAACAACCATGCCATGCTCTCCGTTTTTGGCCAGACGGCAGCGCCTTCCGGCAGACCGCTGTAGTTCTTGAATGTGACCAGACGTGAAAAGTCGTAGTCCTTAGCAAAAAAGAATAACGCGAGGGTCAAGCTAACTGACACCACCAAAATGACATAGCCGGAGAAGTCAGTTAAACGCGTCGTTAAACGAATACCCCGATCATTGAACAAAGCCTGTGAAAAAGTAATGATCGACACAAAGAACACTTGGACAACTAAAATCGGCCACACAGCAGGGTCACCGGAACCGATCAACTCATCCGCCACAGAAGCATTGCTCAGACATCCCAGCCAGTGAGAGACGGTCTCCGGTGAGTATCCCAATCGCGGCGCGAAGGCCCCAAGCATGAACTGAAATGTCGCCTGATTCACAGCAGCCATCACTGTGATCAGGCCTGCCAAGTTGAACCATGCCGTGCCCCAACCCCAGCCTCGACCACCCAAAATTGACGACCAATGATAAAGTCCTCCTGCTGTGGGAAAGGCCGATGCGACTTGGGCCATCGTGGCGGCAAAAGCCAAGGCCACAAAACTCATCAACGGCCAGCAAAGCCCGATACTTGCGCCACCGACGCTGCACAGTCCGACATGAAATGAAGTGATGCCGCCGGCCAGAATACAAATGATCGAAAGCGAGATGGCATAGTTCGAAAATCCGCTCATCCTCCGCTGCATTTCCTGCGCATAGCCCATGGCGTGCAGCGTTTGTACGTCCCTATCGATTTCTGGCCTTTGCCCCTGCGACATTCGTGCTCCCTTTCTTATCCTATTTTTGTCAACAGGCAGCGCTCCCGACTCGCAGCATGCTCCTCTTGGTCGCAGGAGCCTCGGGGCAAATCCATGCCGTATGAAAGCTGCATGCCGGAGAACTATCAGCCAGAATTCTCTGAATCAGCATCCTGCGCGTCAGATGCCGACGGTTTCATCTTATCCCAGAAAGCGAGGGCAAAGATTACTAGCACAATTGCGGCCATGATTGAGGGAAACATCCAGAAGTTTTTCCACTGACTCATCGTGGATGACAGCAATTCTTTGTCCAGACCAGCTGGCAGGTTACGCGAAAGCATATTTGCAAACGTGTCGCTGAAACTCATGGGCGCCTGTTCGCCCGCTGCGGTCTTGAGTGCCGCACTATAATCTGTTGCCTTTGTGACTTGTTCTCCATATTTCCCCACAGTCAGGTTCAGGGGAATTCCGAGAAAGCTGCCTGCGGCCATGATCTTGTATCCAAAGAACATGCCGATGCCCTGTGTCAGGAACACAAGCAGGCTTTGAGCCTGTCCGCGAATCGCTTTCGGAGCCTTCTGATCCGTGTACATGAATCCGGTCACAAAGAAGAAGTCATAGCAAATGCCGTGGAGGGCAACCGCCAACAGAATCATCCAGGTAATTTGATCCGGTGCGCTGAACGAAAATAAGGCATAGCGGACGACCCAAGCAGCCATCCCCACCAGAATCATGATCTTCAATCCCAGACGCCGGAAGAAAAACGGGATCAGCAGCATGAAGAAGATTTCTGACATTTGTCCGATGGTCATTGTCGCTGCTGCTGCACCGAATCCGGTTTGAGTCAGGTACGATCCCGTCATGCCATAGTAGTACGCCAGCGGCACACAGATCAGTGTTGAGCAGAAAGCAAAGACCAAGAAGTTTAAGTCCGTCAGCAGCTTGAATGCATCGAGCATGAACAGCGATCGCAAGTCCATCGGCTTGCCTTTCAATGGCGGCGGTGTATGCGGAAGCATGAAGCTGAAAATCCCCAGGAGGATGCTGCTGATTCCCCCAATCCAGAAGATCTTGAAACTGCTGGACCATCCCATGCCGCCCACCAGCAAGCCAGCCGCGATCCAGCCAATCGTGCCCCATACACGAATCTTTGGAAACTGATCTTGGCTCGGAATGTGACTAAATGCGATCGTGTTTCCCAGCCCCAGCGTCGGCATGTAGCAAAGCAAGTGAGCCAAAATCAGCCAGACAACGGTCGGCCCACTTTCAGGACCTTTTGAAGCGACATACGGAATCACAAGTAGAATCCCCCCCCCAATGAGCATCAAAACGCCCATGACCCGTTCTGAGGCAAAGAAACGGTCGGCAATGAGCCCCAGAAATAGCGGAGCAAGGATCGCGGCTATTGGTGCGCTCGCGTAAGCTCCGCCAATTGCCGTGCTTAATCCGGCAAAATCTAACGCAGCACCCAAAGTCGAAAACCATGTTCCCCACGCGAAGAACTGCAAGAACATCATGATGGAGAGGCGCGGAACAATGGTCGAATTCTGTTGGCTCATACGATGACACCTGTTGTCTCTAAAAGGACGGAAGTTGATTCGAGCCAAATGATGACAAGCAGAATCAGATCGGGCAACCAAGCAACCGTTTTCGTTGGAGCACAGGCTTGCGGTCTGTGGATTTAAGTTTGTAGTCCCGCCTTTAGGCGGCTTTGGGGCCGAACCGCCAACGAATTCCGGCTGAAGCCGGGACTACGAACAGAATTGGGACTAAATCAACACTCCGCTTGCCGGAGTATTCCAATCCGCTAAGCGGAGTTATACTCGTGACTCAATGAAATTTATTCTCGCAGGCTCTATCATTCCACGATGGCAACAAACAAAAGCAAAGCTTCGCAAAAGAAGAACGATGACAGCGAGGATCGAAAAATCGTGTGCACGAATCGCCGCGCGCGGCATGAATACGATGTGCTGGACGAAATCGACTGTGGAATTGTGCTTTCGGGCAGCGAAGTCAAGAGTATCCGCAACAATAAGATCTCAATCGAAGAAGCCTACGCCCGGGTAGATAATCATGAGGTGTGGCTGGTCGATTGCGATATCGCGGAGTACGCTCAGGCGTCGATCTACAACCACGCACGGCAGCGCAAACGAAAACTGCTGTTACGGCGGCGCGAAATTCGCAAGTTCATCGAAAGTGCAGACAACGACGGATTGACGCTTGTCCCGCTGACCGTGTTCTTTCAACGCGGGTTAGTCAAAATCAGACTGGGTCTATGCAAAGGCCGCAAGCTGCACGACAAGCGTCAAAAAATGAAAGAACAAGATGCGCGCCGCGAGATGCGCGAAGCAAAATCCCCGTAGATGTGCATGCATAGGGTGCAGCTACGTAGGATGGACATTCATGTCCGTCGCATGGCCAAAACACGTCGCTGGATACGAAGGTCATCGTTGCGCGTTGACATTCGTCAGGTCCATGTCGAGTGGTGGTGTCTCGGACAAGAATGTCCAAGCTCCTGGAATCGCGCTCAATCGCCCGATTCTTTCTTTGGCGTCGGTGGAGATTTGGTCTCAGTCTTTCCTGAATCGGACGATGCTGCAGGCGAGGTATCACTCGCTTTCTTTGCGGCCTCAGCGCCCTGCTTGTAAGACTCACTGCGGTAATCAGTCTGATAAAATCCTGAGCCCTTGAAGATGATCCCGCCGCCAGCGCTAATAATTCGCTCGGCTTTCGCCTTCTTGCACTTAGGGCACTTCTTCGTCGGTTCAACCTTGATCGATTGGAATTCTTCCCACTTGTTCTCGCAGGCGTTACATCGATATTCGTAGGTTGGCATAAACTTATATCTCGAAACAAAGCAAAACACACCAAGGGAAAATGCATGGCTAAAGCCATGCTACTCACACCACCTGACTCTTCACGCCTCCGGCGGAGCACAGGAAACAATCACTCGTGCCGGCCGCACAACTCGATCATGCAGGCGGTAACCCATTTCCACGACCTGCAGCACAGTCATGGGTTCATGTTCAGCGGAAGGGATCTGCGTTAGTGCTTCGTGCAGATTGGGGTCGAAAGGTTTTCCAAGTGCGTCGATCGGTTCCGCTGCGTGAGCTTTCAGTGTGTCACGAAACTGTTGCGCCACCATCTTAATGCCATTCAACAGCGTCTGCATGTCGCCCGTTTGTTCGGCGCTGCTGATTGCGCGATTGAGTCCATCGAGTCCAGGAAGCATATCTCGCAACAGACGCAATGATTCGAATTTACGGATGTCGTCCTGCTCACGCTGAATTCGCCGACGAGAATTCTCGGTGTCCGCCTGCATGCGGATCATCCGGTTTTGCAGATCATCAATCTTTAACTGCATCTCAGCGTTGACAACCGGAGACCCAGAATCCTGCACCAATGCGTCCGAGAACGCATCGATAGCTGAATCGTTGCCAGTTGCCGCCGATTGCTCGGAGTTATTCCCATTGAATTCTGCTTGTGTCATAAATCGTCCCTATTCTTCTGTCGCTTCCTGCCCCGAAAAGAACTGTTTCACTTTTTCAAAAAACGATTTGCTTTGTGGCATCACATCTTTGTGATCCAGCTCAGAAAGTTTTCGCAGCAGTTCTTCCTGTTCCGTGGATAACCTCCGCGGTACTTCGACCTGAATCTCGACCAATAGATCACCCGTTCGTCCATTTCCACCCCGAGGGTCTGGCATCCCTAGTCCGCGGAGTCGATTCACTTCCCCCGGTTGCGTCCCCGGCTTGATTTTCAGCGATTCCGGACCTCGCAAGGTCGGGATCTCAATTTCCGCCCCCAATGCGGCTTGGCCGAATGTAATCGGCAGTCGGTACATGATATCCTGTCCTTCGCGTTGGAAAAGTGGATGTTTTTTGACATCCACATCCACAAACAGATCGCCACGTGGGCCGCCGTTGAGTCCGGCTTCCCCTTCGCCACGCAGGCACATCTGCATCCCAGCATCGATTCCTGCGGGAATTGAGATCTCCCGTGTGACTTCCTTCAGCAAGCGGCCTTGGCCGTTACATGATGGACAAGAATTCTTCACCACCGTCCCGCGCCCTCGGCATGCCGGGCACGTTGTCTGAAATTTAAAGAACCCCTGAGACTGAATCACCTGACCCTGCCCACCGCAAGTAGAACACTTCATTGGTGAAGTTCCAGACTTGCAGCCGGACCCCTGACAGATGTCACAAGCTTCATGCCGCGAAATCCGCAGTTCACGTTTGCAGCCACTGTACGCTTCAGTCAGGTCAATCCGAATTTTTGTCTGCAGCGATTCACCGCGCGTTGCCCCCGAACGACGACCCCCACGTGCCCCTCCACCACCACTACCGCCACCAAACTGAAAACCAAAGCCTTCGAATAAATCACCAAACGCCCCAAAGATATCGTTGACATCTTGGAAGCCCCCACCGCCTGCGGCACCCCGGACACCGGCATGACCGAGACGGTCGTAGCGTGCACGCTTGTCGGCATCACTCAGAACTTCAAACGCTTCAGCCGCTTCCTTAAATGAATTGATGGCATCTTCGTTATCGGGATTGCGATCTGGGTGAAACTTCAAGGCCAGCTTTTTATAGGACTTCTTCAGTTCATCCGCCGAAGCAGTGCGGACCACGCCGAGAACTTCGTAGTAGCATCGCTGAGTCGTCATCGTCAGAAACCAGAGAGAGGTATCCAGCGCGAACTGGAAGTGAACAAAATGTCTTCAGAACTCGCGTAAATTGCCTGTTAGCCGTGATTACTATCAACGAACGCGGGACACCATTGCTGGTGCCCCGCAGATTCAAGACCCGGACATGACGCATACGCGGTTCCCGCGGAGCCACCATGCATCGGTAATCACTACCGCACGACACCCTCGGATGCCGATTTCTTGCCGGCATCTCCGTCAGCAATCTTCGTTACTAAAACCTGAGTCGTCAGCATCAGCCCAGCAATCGACGCGGCATTCGACAGAGCGTTTCGCACGACCTTTGCTGGATCTAAAATTCCCGCAGCAAACATGTCTACATACTCATCTTTCGCAGCATCATAGCCCATTGCACCCTTCAGCTGCCGAACTTCATCGACAATCACTGCGCCATCCTTGCCACAGTTACTGGCAATCGTCCGAGCCGGCGCCTCAAGAGCACGCATGATGATGCCGACGCCAATCGCCTCGTCACCAGTAGCTTCTACCTTTTTGACAGCATCGATCGCCCGCAACAATGCCACGCCACCGCCCGGCAAAATGCCTTCTTCGACGGCTGCCCGTGTTGCGTGCAACGCGTCTTCCATGCGGGCCTTCGTCTGCTTCATTTCTGTTTCGGTTGATGCGCCCACGGAAATCACAGCCACGCCACCCGTTAGCTTTGCCAGACGTTCTTGGAACTTCTCGCGGTCGTAATCGCTGTCTGTCTTCTCAATATGGTCTCGAATCTGCTGCACGCGAGTCTTGATGACGCCTGCTTTGCCGGCCCCTTCAATGATCGTACAGTCGTCCTTCGTGACTTCAACCCGGCGTGCACTGCCCATCTGTGACAACTCGACAGATTCCAGCTTGATTCCAAGATCTTCAGAAATCAGCGTCCCGCCTGTCAAAACAGCCATGTCGCTCAACATCGACTTGCGACGATCGCCAAAGCCCGGTGCCTTCACAGCACAAATCTTCAGGATCCCACGCAATTTGTTGACCACGAGCGCGGTTAAGGCTTCGCCGTCAATGTCTTCAGCAACGATCAACAATTGTTTGCCAGATCGGGCCACCTTCTCCAGCAAAGGAACGAACTCTCGAAGACTGCTGATCTTCTTTTCGAACAACAGAATCAGGCAGTCTTCCAGAACGCACTTCATGTCTTCAGCCTGAGTCACGAAATAAGGACTGATGTAGCCCTTATCGAACTGCATGCCTTCAGTAAATTCCAAAGTCGTGCTGTTACCTTTGCCTTCTTCAACCGTGATCACACCGTCTCGACCAACCCGCTCCATCGCGTCGGCAATCATGTCGCCAATCGCTTTGTCGTTGTTAGCGGAAATCGCGCCGACCTGAGCGATCTGCTTCTTAGACTCAACAGGCTTGGCTTGCTTCTCAAGACTCTTCAATGCAGCTTCAACCGCCTGCTCAATGCCTTTGCGTACAACAGTCGGATTAGCCCCGAGTGAAATACTCCGCAGACCTTCGCCGTAAATTGAACGTGTGAGCACTGTCGCGGTAGTCGTCCCATCACCTGCAGTGTCGCTTGTTTTGCTGGCAACTTCGTTGACTAATTTGGCTCCCATATTCTCGTACGGGTCTTCCAGTTCCACTTCTTTACTGACGGTCACACCGTCTTTGGTTACGACCGGATTACCGAAACTTTTGTCGATAATTACATTCCGACCCGTGGGACCCATCGTCACAGCGACTGCTTTTGCAAGTGTCTCCACACCGCGCTGCAGCTTGAGTCTGGCTCGATCGTCAAACAAGAGTTGTTTTGCCACTTCTAAGGCTCCTTCAGCGGTTCTGACGCTGCAATGATGTTGGTAATATGCGGTGTGAATTTAAAAAAGTCGACGACCGCCAGAACACCGTTTCACCAGTGTTCTGGCAGTCCGTCCAAGGCAGGTTAGACCAGTTTCGCAAGAATATCGCTCTCGCGTAGGATCTTGACTTCTTCGCCATCGATTTCGATCTCTGTTCCGCCGTACTTGCCAAACAGAACCTGATCTCCAACCTTCACGCTGACTGGCGATCGCTCACCACTGTCAAGCATACGGCCTGGGCCAACAGCAAGAACAGTCCCACGCTGCTGCTTTTCTTTGGCAGCGTCCGGCAGCACAATCCCGCCAGCTGTGGTTTCTTCAGCTTCGTTTGGACGCACTACCACACGGTCATCAAGAGGATTGATTTTCATTATAAGTCAGCTCCGTAAATCCCGAGCTTAGCTCGGAGTGTTATGTAAAATGAATTCAGTTAAGACAATGTTTGATTACACTTGGTGAACAAGAGACTGAGACAAGCCTCAGACTACATCATTCCCGGCATGCCACCCATTCCGCCCATACCACCCATTCCCATGCCGCCCATACCACCGCCACCACCGTCGTGGTGATGATCATCATGGTGTTCGTCTTCGGCCTTCTTTGGCTCATTGACCACGATGCAGTCAGTCGTCATGAGCAAAGTTGCAACGCTCATCGCGTTCTGCAGAGAAGTGCGGACAACTTTTGTCGGATCAATCACACCGAAGACCAGCATATCGCCGTACTTGTCGTTGAGAGCGTCGTAACCGTAGTTAACTTTCTTCTCTTTCTTGACTCGATTAGCGACAACAGCACCATCAAGACCGGCGTTTTCAGCAATCATCCGCAGCGGCATTTCAAGCACGCCGCGCACTAGCTCAACACCATACTCTTCATCGTTTTTCAACGACAGTGCGTCGAGCGCTGATGCGCATCGCAGTAATGCTACGCCACCGCCAGGCACAATTCCCTCTTCGATGGCCGCACGGGTTGCAGCAAGAGCATCGTCGATCAAATCCTTGCGCTCCTTCATCTCCGTCTCGGTCGCGGCGCCAACATTGATCTGAGCTACGCCGCCTGCCAGTTTGGCCAAACGTTCTTGCAGCTTTTCGCGATCGTACTCGCTTTCTGTTCCGTCGATTTCACGACGAATCTGATCGACGCGACCTGTGATATCGCCTTTTTTGCCGCCACCTTCGACGATAATGGTCTTGTTGGCATCAATGCGAATCCGCTTGGCCTTACCTAGATCAGAAAGTTGCACGTTTTCAAGCTTGATCCCAAGATCTTTGAAAAATGCCTTGCCGCCGGTCAGCACAGCAATATCTTCCATCATGGCCTTGCGACGGTCTCCGTAACCCGGAGCCTTCACAGCAGCAACCTTCACAATACCGCGCATCTTGTTGACAACCAAAGTTGCCAACGCTTCGCCTTCGACATCTTCAGCGATGATCAGCAGCGGAACGCCACCCTTGGAAATCGCTTCCAACAACGGCACCATCTGCTTGGCACTGGAGATTTTCTCTTCGTGCAACAAGATCCGGCAGTTGTCAAACACAACTTCCTGCTCGTCCTCATTCGTGATGAAGTGCGGAGACAAGTATCCGCGATCAAACTGCATGCCCTCAACAAGCTCAACTTCAGTGGTGACATGTCGGCCTTCTTCGACAGTGATCACACCGTCCTTGCCAACCTTCATCAATGCATCCGCCAAGATCTCACCGATCTCAGGATTGTTGTTACCAGCAATCGACGCCACCTTGGCGATGGATTCGCGATCAGTCGCCTTCACAGGCTTAGACATTTTACCCAACGCTTCGATGACAGCCGCAACTGCCTTATTTGCACCCCGACTTAGAGCCATCGCATCGGCACCAGCGGCAATATACTTCAGAGCCGAACGAAAGAGTGCTTCAGCAAGCACGGTCGCTGTGGTCGTGCCGTCACCAGCGACGTCATTCGTCTTGCTGGCTGCCTCTTTCACCAACTGCACAGCAACATTCTCGTAAGGGTCTTCAAGTTCAATATCTTCAGCGACGGTCACACCGTCCTTGGTCACCTTTGGTGCGCCCCAACCCTTGTCGAGCACGGCATTCCGTCCGCGAGGCCCCAGGGTACTGGCGACTGCTCTGGACAATTTCGATACGCCGGACAGCAGGCTCTTACGCGCCTCTTCGTCAAACGTCAGCAACTTAGCCACGGCTTCTCCTCAAATTTACAACGCAGTTATTATGTTTCACTACCGGCCAAACTTTACGCAATCAAAATTTGATCGCTGCACAGAGTGGCAGAGTCTTCAGCAATCCCTTCGCGAATTGCAAACCCTGTGCCGCCTTATGGCATTGCGGCGCAACTCGCTGACATGCAATTACTTACAGGTTCTACTTTGCGTCGGACCTGAGGGCGATCTGCCGTCACCAGTCGTTTTGGCAGACGACTCGCTCAACTCAGCTTCACCCCCCAGAAGGAGCAGACTCACAGGATTCAAGTGCGTTAATTTAGGGTTTCTATGTTGATGTGCAGTCGCAGCACAGGCGTGTCCAGCGATAAAATCTCAGGGAGTCAGGGAATTCGGAGAATTCGGGTTCAATGACTGAGAAATCTGTTCAGAATCGGATCCTGATGTGCGTAGATTTGGGTGGGATTTACACTTTCTGCCGACAATCGCGTTACTGTTGCCAGCCGCAGACGAATAACTGCCACTCGCAGATTGTCTCATGTGAAATATTTCACTTCGGGGCATCTGCATGAAAGGCTTCAACAGCACCATAGAATCATGGTTTAATTTTACAAAGGAACCTGCACGATGCTTGTTCTCAGTCGAAAAATTGGGGAGTCAATTCAGATCGCAGGCGGAATCCGCGTCACCGTAACGGATGTTCGTGGAGGGCGTGTGCGGCTCTCAATTGAAGCTCCATTAGACGTTCGCGTCCTCCGTAAAGAGATCGCCGACAGCGTGCCGCAACCGACGAATCCTGAGACGCCACCGGATACATATCACTAAAACATAATGGCCGCGTTGGCCACACCACACCGCAGTCGCTGAGGCTACAGCAATGCACCGATTGGTTTTCCATGATCTGACGCCAGCGCCAAAGCCCCAAATTCGGTTCGAAATTCGTGAGCGGGGTTCAGGCCTAGACCCGTAAGCAGAGTGGCAAACAGATCTGGAACAGTGACACTGTCATCCACGATCTCGAGGCCCGTTTCATTCGTCTGGCCCACGACAATCCCGCCTCTGATCGCTCCGCCGCCAAGGACGACGGGAGTTGCATTTGGGAAGTGATCACGACCATTGTCGGAGTTAATCTGCGGAGTGCGGCCAAATTCGCCCATCCACACCACAAGTGTCTCGTTCCACAAGCCATTTGACTGCAAGTCATCGAGCAGCGCGCTCCATGGACCGTCGACTTCGCCGCAAAGACTAGCAACGGCCGTGAAGTTGTCGGAATGCGTGTCCCAGCCATCTTGCTGGATTTCAACGAACCGCACACCGGATTCCAGCAGGCGTCGCGCCAGTAAGCAGCGTCGTCCGAATTGACCGTCACCATAACGCGCCCGATCGGACTCGGATGCGTTCTCGACGTCGAGTGCTTTTACAAAGGGAGTCGTCATCATCCTTTCAATTCGCTGTAACGTAGCTCGGCGGCGGTCCAGCCCTGATCCAAGATGACTTTCGTCGAACTTGGTGCTGAATTCTTCAAGAAATTTCAACGAACGACGCTGACGGCGAAGCCCGGCAATCAGTTGCACTGCCGCCGCTGGATCGTCCACGGCAAACGGAGCGTGATCTGGGCCCATGTAGGCGGGTCCTAGCCCCGAGCCACCAACTGAAACGAACATTGGGAAATCGGCGGCTGGACTCTCATGCGAAATGATAGCTCCCAGCGTCGGGCGCGGAAACGCTTGAACTAAAGGATAGCCCGTGTGCAGAAAATACTGGCCGCGATCATGATCGGCCTCCATTGACGACAGATTACGGATGATGCTCAGTCGATCCATCCGTTTTGCGATCTCCGGAAAGTTCGACGCGATCTCGATACCCGGTACGCTGGTGGCGATGGATGTCGTTGGACCTCCGGTCACTTTGCCAGGTTTAGGATCAAAGGTTTCCATCTGACTTGGTCCTCCACCCATCCAGAGCACCACACAGCGTTTAACGGTGCCAGCAGACTCCGCGGCAAACAGTGAGTCGCAGGCATGCTTCATGGCAAACGCGAAAACACCTCCAAGAGAATGACCGAGGAACCGACGGCGGGCGAGTGGAAGTTTCATGGATGGTATTCCGGCTAGGGATGGTTGCGTTGGAACTAGGTGACGAGCTGAAATTCCGGCGAACAACTTGGGAATGCCCAACTAATGATTAAACGCAAACTCGCTTGAGTGCAGGAGCGCGAAGCTGACTTCGTCGAGCGAACGATCAGAACAGTTTTCAAGTTCTTCCGAAGTCGGCATTCGGCCAAGGAAGCGTACGAACAATTCCTCCACCGATCGCGCCGGGGACTTGACAGGATCAACAAGGCGCGACATCAGGCCTTGGACGGTTTCCCGATAGTCCCATGTCGCGCTGTAGTCGGAATTTAGGTCGTCACCGAGAAACGTCCGCACAAGCTCATTACGTTCCTCAGTCTTTGCGGTTCGAGTTGTCGCAATACACATCGACGCATACCACTGCTCTGGCGTCAGCGGCTTGATGGTCCGCACGGCGAAAAGTTGTTGACGCAGCGCATCCTCTTTCACTGCCGATGATTCGCGTTGGTAAGCCTGGGAACTACAAATCAGACGAATCATCTGGCGGACGTCAAACTTCTGCGATCGAGCTGCGTCTGCAAGGGCTTCCAACAATGCTGGGACTACGGCCGGATTCGAAACATTCACATCGTCGACGGGATGCACGATGCCTCGACCAAGAAAGTGGTACCACATTCGATTTACAAAGTTACGGGCAAAAGGTCGACTGCGCGTCAGGAACAAAGCAAACTCAGCCCGCCACCGTGTCGTCCTCGGCTCAGCCCCTGTCAGAAATCGTGGGCGATCGTCAGCGTTGACGTCCGGCACAACGTCAACCAGCCGCACATTTCGCGCAGAGACATCCTGACGCTCCGTCGCCTCAAAGAAACGGTTCATCCGCTTGAAATCCGCCTGTGTCCATCGATCAAACGGATGGTCATGGCAGCGGGCACAGTCGAGACGCACTCCAAGGAACGCACGCGACACTTTGACCACTGGTTCATCCGGATAACGCAGCAGAAAATTGACAGGGCCATTGAACGCCGACTCACCGGTGCTAGTCAGTAGTTCTTCTACGATCTGGTCATACGGACGATTCGTGCGAAATTGTGCCTGAAGCCATTGTGCCAGCGTGTCTCGGTCGGCGTTATCGGCTTCGTAGCCAAAAAGATGCGTGGTCCACAATTCTCCCCAAAATGCGGGGAACTCTGTTGAGGAAAGCAATCGTTCGATCAGTCCCTGACGGTCTGGATTTTCTAAAAAGGCCGTGCGTTCTTCAACCGTCGCAATCCGTCCAGCAAGGTCCAGCGTGATGCGCCGAAGATACTGTTCATCATTGCAAATCGGAACTGGCTGGACGTTCTTCTCCGCCCACGCTGAGGTGAGAATGCTGTCCACTGGAGTTGGAATGGGTTCGCCAGCGGATGCAAATCCAGTCATTAGAACTATGAGCAGCGTGCTGAGGCGATGTTGCATAAATTTGTACCAAGCCTCGGGATGCAATTTTGTGAGCAGTCCGACATTAGCCGCCGGGGATATTCAGAGAAGGCATTGTCGGTCTGGCCGACGGGATGTTTAGCTTGTCCCCACCTAAAAATCTGTCTTCGATAGCTGTTCTTCCAGTTCGGCGGCTTCCTGAAGTACAGCATCGATTTCCGCCCCGCTCCCGTCTAAAAGTTTTAGGCCTTCGGCCGTTTCCTCAAAATAAGTATCGAACCAGAGTTGCAGTCCGTCCACGTCCGGCCGCATGGCTGAGCGTTCCACGAGTTCGGTCAGAATCAGCTTTCCCGACAGCGTCTGGATCGCGGACGTCAATTCGGGATCTGCCAGCTTCGCTGCGAATTCATCTAGCGTTCGGCCATGCCGCCGTACTTCGCGAAACTGAAGAAAGAAATTGTCCGCGAGCGACACCACGTCAGCTGGCGATTCACTAGCAATTTTATATTTTCCGTCCTCATCACGCGTTACCAGATACGACAACCATTCCCGCGTCGCATCAGCCACGGAGACCGGCGAATAGTTCATTTCACGAACCAAGATCATGAGCGCCAAATCCGTCGCGAGATACGCTTTGAGACGGAGGTGCAGATCATCGGAGTCTTCAAGTCGCTCAATGAGTTCGTGCAGCGGTTCCTCGAGTACCGATCGCACTTCTTGAATCGCCGTGAAGCGCACCATCTCAGCCTCGATCTCCTTCAGTTGCTCACTTTCGACATTTAAAACCAGCCCCACAGGTGCATCATTCGTCGCCTCTTCTAGCCATGAGAAATTTTCGTCGAAGTGCTCATCGTCGGGGTCATCATCCTCAGACAGATTTCTACTGGCGAGGTACACGCCAAAATCCGGATCAGCCAGCATCGATCTCAGATCGCCATGTCGCTTGTCGAGATTGGATAGGTCTTCGCCCCATGCGGCAAGCTCTTCGTTAAATCGTTTCAACATGGGGAGGAAACGATCGATGTTCTGCAATCGATCTTCCATCATGGCTCGCCGAGCTGGACGGATTACGAAGCGACCGTCCTTGTTTCGCACCAGCAGCTCTGAGAAGACCTCGCTTAGGTCTTCAATTTGCGGATGCAGGCGAGATCGCAACTCCTGCATGTAAACAAACGCCGGGGCCCCAGCATGCTGCAGAAATCGTTGTAAGATCTGCGCAGGCTCGCTTGATGTCTCAAGTTCAGCGGCAACTTCTTGCAGAACTGGTGCCATGCGAGCTATCTCGGCCTCCGCGATGTTTACGCCTGCAACATAAGCAACGCATTCCGCCTGAAAGTCCGCTTTCACCGTGATCGTGGAGTCGGTGTCGTTAAAATGATTGGCCACAAACTGCCGCCACTGCGAGATGGCAGCTTGGTCACTCATCGCACCTTGCGCCTGCATCGCGGCCCGATCTGCCATGATAACTTGGCCGGCCGGGGTCTTGACCAGTTCGAGGAACTTTTTCACGTTCTCCTGATCATCGACAATGATTCGTGCGGTGATCTCTGTCAGTTTGGCAAATTCATGGGTTGTCTCACGGTTCGCTTCTGCAGGCAGAATTGTGGCCGAGTTCTCATCAACCTCTGCATCTGCCGGAGTCGGTTCGGCAACAGAACTAGTCGTTTGTGCGGCAAGCGGCATCATAAATGGCAGCTGCATCAATCCCCAACCAACCAGCGAACACAGGAGACAGCCCCAGACTAGTCTTTGCATAACACCATCCCTTGCTCTTTCCACGAAACGAAACACCACATCCACTAAATCATTGGCCCAACGTCTCTCATCTGCCGAGCACCGGCGCCACCGTCCCGTGCGATCGCTGTTCGGATCGCGTACCGCTTTCCCGTGACTCCCGGGATTACGAACTTCTTCATTCGTAAACACCCCAAAAAATCGGCGACGGTCAAGAGTGCTGATCATGGTACAAATTTTACGAGTCACGTCAAAAATAACACCGGAAAGCTCCGATTTGTGAAAAAAACAATGATCCACGCCTGATGTACGTGAAAGCAACATGCCACAAGCCATCAACATGCCACAAGCACCAGTTCTTTTGCTGCCGCTGATGACTGACCACGCCGCAAACGCGGGGCCACACGGATAGCCTCGCCGTTGTGCCATAGCTCAGATTTTCGGGGCGATCACCAACGTGCGCCATCCATCTTCAAAGAAAAATCCCCCCGCATCCAGATACGCCCGAGAAGTTTTAGGTGCCAATACCACCGGCAGACGCGACTGTTTTTCCGTGTTGATTTTTAACTGATACTCAAACGTCGTTGCCGGTTTTTGAGACGCATCTTTACCTGACTCCGCTTGGTTCCCGATTGCGTTCTGCAAGTTAATAACACTGTCTTGACCACCTTTTAGGATGACCTTCGAAAACTGTTTTAGGTTGTACCCCCGCAAGTTAACCAGCGACTGGCCGTCACCATCAATCTCCAAAATGCCGCCTTCATCATCGGCCGCGTGGGGTACCGTCAGGCGAATGCGGCAACGATAAAATCGAGGAAGCTCGACCGGAACATCACAAAACGAAAGTGCCATATCGATCAGGTATTGTCCCGGGAGACAATCCATGTCATCTGACTGCATCTTAACAAGGAACGTGAAACGTCCAGAGTCCCGGATCATCCGCCTGAGGTCGACGCAACGCATCATTGGGATCGTGATCCAGATCTGCATCCACGTGAATCTGAATCTCGGGTCGCGACGCATACTTCGGACACAGCAAACTGAACTCAGGGCGAACCTGATTCCCCACTCGTGGCAGATCACCCCAGTCGACAAACAAACGCGGGACAACGTCTTGGCCAGCATTTGCCGTTTTGAGTTCCGTCCGAAATCGAAGCAACACTTCGTCCGCGACAAGACTCGGAATTCCCGCTGAATCCGCGACAGCCTGCACCTGCGTCTCGATTTCTACCAAAGTAGCCGACACGCCTAGTTGCGACTTCACGATGCTGTACAGAATTTCGGCAGAGCCCTGATTCTCCACGTTCCTACTCCGTCAAACTCACATCA
>QWQG01000182.1 GCA_003670925.1 Planctomycetota bacterium
AACAGAAGTTTACGTGGTTTGTCCGCAGTGGTGGTTACGTCGTCGGATGCGGGATTTATGGATCAGCGCATTAATCGGCTAGTCTATAAGCGGCTCTGACACGATGTTGCAAATCGCTGAAATTGTGCGGAGCAAAGAGCGTGTTCTTAACCGCACAGTTTCGCGGCACGGAAGTCGGGAAGGTTATCTTTTCAACTACACATCGGACATCCTCGCCGTTTCGGTGGTGGGGCAATGAAAAGAGGAGGTCAAACGGGCGGTTGGTTACGAGTCGGATGCCGGTCGAATGATTCGTAATGGTTTGCCGAAACCTGTTGGATGTCTGGTCGTCTTGGTTGGCGGCGTTGTTGGTTTATGGTGCATGTTGAGTTGTGCTGGTTTTTAACGGCGAGCGATTGCCAATTAACGGAGACTTTGATGTTTAGCATCCGATTGCATTTGCTGGTTCTTTGCGGCTCGATTGCACTCTCGCTTTTGACTGTGGGTTTTGCTGGATCAGAGGAGACGTCGGCTGCGTCCCCACCGCTTAGTACGCATGTGCTGAATACAACAACAGGTAAACCGGCATCCGGGGTGAATCTTATTCTTCAGAAGCAAACAGGTGGGGGCTGGGAAGAACTGAGGAAGGTCCAGACGGATGCAAAGGGGCGAGCAAGCGATTTGTCCATTTCTGGAAAAGGATTGCAGGCGGGAACGTATCGTTTAATCTTCGAGACGGGTGAATATTTCAAAACCCAAGGGTTATCGACCTTCTTCCCCCGTGTCGAGATTGTTTTTGCAATCGATAAGACTGACGAACATTACCACATTCCCTTGCTAATCAGTCCATACGGCTATTCCACCTATCGGGGCAGTTAAGCTTTGAAGTTGTCATGGTTGTTGTCACAAAGTTCGGCTCGTTCGCAGGATCTGTGGGTGAAATTGATTAGGAAAAGTGGCGTTGAGTCTTGGGAGGGCGCGGGCAAGTGGGCGTTAAGTTTATCGCATTCGGAGGGTGTCTTAACGGTGCGACCTTGACGATGCCAGGACGAATGGCACTGTCATGATTGGAAGTTACTTCAAGTGCAGTGTTTACGCAATTCAGCTCTGAGCACGTCGCGTGGCTTCTGCATCAGCGGGTAACCGTGACGGCGGCGCTTGATCACGCGCGGCTCCAGCCGTCCCGGACGATCCCCGACTCGACATTCGGCGATCCGTTTCAGAAGGTCATCGCACTCCTTCCGCAATGCCTCCCGCGACATCAGCCCGCTCGCATGCACGGCCCAGCCGGAGAGAACGAATTGACAGGTACTCGTGAAACTGATCGTTCGCGGTTTCTGTTTGCTGCGAATGGCGCCATCATCTGTCGCAGCAGCGCGGATTCCCCCGTTTCTTTACCTTATGTATGGACACGTGGAATTTCTGTGGAATTCGGAGTTGCGTTGATGGGTTCAAAGTTGCATTGGATCCCGTCATTCAGATGAGTCCAGCTAGACTCCGGTGGTGCGTCGGACAAGAATGTCCAACCTCCGAAAACGCCCGGCGTCGCCGGCCAGTCGGATGGGCATTCGTGTCCCTTCTCCCCTGTCGTCAGGGGAGAAGGTGGCCGCGAGGCCGGATGAGGGGTTTTGCCCCCGGAAGAATGGCAACAGCCATTCATTGTGTTTCTTCTTCGAGTACTCCGTGGAACACATTGCGATTCTTGGTTTTGTCGGCTGTGCTGTTTAATCGCTGAAGACTACGGTGGTGCGTGGGAGAAGGGGCGGGGTGGGTGATGCAATGGATCGTCGCCATGCAAATTTCTCTGCGTAGCGAGTCGTGGGGGATCATGGGTACTTCTTACAGACTTCAACTACGCCAGTGTCGCGACCCAAATCGCTGCCACGAAGCCGGAACGAAGGTGAATCACGGATTGAATCGTAATTGTTCCTAAAAACACGAGTGACTTTTGCCGCTCGCGAACCTTGTCTCGCGAAGATCAGTCGGCGACGGAGCACACCGTTACGCACTAGGCTCGGGCACCAAATCCAGTTCGGCGGCAATGGGTTGCAGTGCAGAGATGACGAAGGCGATGTGTGCGTTGAGATCCACACCCAAATCGGCAGCTCCGAGGGTGATGTCGTCGCGATTGACGGCGGCGGCGAAGGAGAGTTGTTTCATTTTTTTGCGGACGCTAGCGGGGGCCATTCCGTCCAAGCGGCCGGGGCGCATCAGAGCACACGCGACAATAAAGCCGCAGAGTTCGTCGCAGGCGTACAGGGTCTTGTCAAGGCGTGAAACGCGGGGACAGTCGGTCAGGTAATCGGCGTGCGATTTAATGGCGTAGACCACGTCGTCCGGATAGCCGTGCTGTTTCAGAATCTCAGCACCCTGCAAAGGATGGTCAGGCGGATTGGGCCAGCGTTCGTAGTCGAAGTCGTGCATGAGGCCGACGGTGGCCCACTTGTCAGGATCTTCGGCGAAATGCACGGCGTACGCACGCACAGCTGCCTCAACAGCCAGCATGTGACGGATGAGGCTGACACTTTGTGTGTACTCATGCAGCAGTTTCAGGTCATCGTCTCGTGACATTTTTTCAGAACTCTCCCAACACTTCACTGCCCTAGATTGAGGCACGCGACCGGTAGACACCGCTGTCAATATTTTCAGAAACAAAGTCAACAGATCCAGATCCATGGCCTAGGCAGAACTACAGGCCACCACCGCGATAACTGCTGAAGATTCGCGAGCATGGTTTGCCGTCTGATGATCAGTCGGGCAGGAAATAATGTTCATGTGTTCAGTTAAGTGCTTATGAGGCGGATGGGATGCGCCTGTTGATTGTGAGCATTTATTTCCACCCCCGTCTGTTCCAGGCGATGCAACCGTTGACCAAGGCATGACATCGTCAGAAATCCCACGCAGTCGACAAATCTGGCAAATGAGTCAATTCAAGGCTTCAAAAACGGACTTTATGGCTTCAGGGGAGTTTGGCAATTAGAAAAACGGATTTCCTGTGTTATAGGAGTGCGGGGAGAGTCAATTTGTTTCAAGGGCGGAAAAGCTAATTCAACGAATACGCCTCTTCGCGAGAACCGGGGTCTATTTGAGGATTGTATCAGGCGTGGTGGAATTTCGGGTTATTGCGAATCGAGCTGAGGAAATCTCGCCGATGGAAGATGAATGTTCAATCTCGGAAGAAATCGTAGTACTGTCACGGCATGTAAGATTAGCGCGGTTGCGTTCGCCCATGTTCTGTCGTTTGATTCCGCAATTGCGCGACCGCTTGATGCTTAGTCTGGCTGAATATCAAGTCGTCGCTGGAAAGCGGGAGATTCAATTCTGCATGGCGTTGGAAGAAGCGTTGAACAATGCCTTCTATCATGGGAATTTGGAGCTCAGTTCACAACTGAAGGAAGACGGATCGTCAAGATTCATAGAATTGGCGGCCGAACGCGAAGCACTGTCACCTTGGCGTGAACGATCAGTGCAGGTCACAGAACTGGTAAGTGTGTTTGGTTTGTGGCTGACAATTCAGGATTCGGGCAGTGGGTTTGATGTTCAGGCCATGCAGGAACGCTGCAATGACCCGGAGTTAATGTTCGCTAGTGGTCGCGGCTTGATGCTGATGCGTGCATTTGCAGACGAGATATTTTTTAATCGCGAGGGAAATTCCGTCACACTTGTACTGTATGCGGACGGAGAGGAACGAGAACTGCCGTTGGGGACATCGTCGTCTGGTTCAAAGGGCTGTTGCATTGTCGCGTGACGCCGGAATCTTGTCCGACGGCAATGTCGGGCCGGGTGGGCGATTGAAGATAGAAAAGCCGAGAACTGTTTATGAAGCAGGTTAACAACGAACTGAATGAAAAGCTTTCAATCGGCAATTCTCAGACCGAGATATTCGATTTTTTGCTGGCCACGGAAGTAAGCTCCGTTCACGACTCGTTTCACGGCTGCGTCGTCCAGATCTGTCCGGTGATGCCACAATCCGAAATGTTTCGTATGCTCAAGCAGCGTACGGTGATCGGCCGCGAACTCGCCTGCGATATTGTGCTCAACGACAACGCGGTTTCTAGACGTCATGCTGCGATTGATCTGAGCGATATGAATTATTTTGTCACTGACCTTGGAAGCCGCAACGGGACGTTTGTCGATGACAAGCTGCTGCAGGAAAGACGCAGCCTGAAAGGCGGAGAGCAGATTCGGCTGGGCGGCACAATTCTCAAATTCATGGAATCCGTGGATAAAGAAGCGAGTTACCATGACGTAGTCAACAATCTGATGGCGCGCGATCCGCTCACAAATGCCTTCAATCGCAGTTACATGACGTCAACGCTAGAGAAATTGCTGGCGAGTCTCCCGTTTTCGAAGCAAAATCTAGCGCTCATCATGATCGACATTGACCACTTCAAGAAAGTGAACGATACGAACGGACATCTGGTTGGTGACGAGGTACTTCGAGTTTTCAGTGAACGAATCCGGTATATCCTGCGCGAGACTGATGCACTCTGTCGCGTGGGCGGCGAAGAGTTTGTCGTCATCTGTGAACAGACTGTGCTGCAGGATGCTGTGCGGATCGCTGAGCGGATTCGGCTGACGGTATCAGCGACACCTTTAAGCACGCAGTCCGGCCCTGTGAGTGTCACCTGCAGCCTTGGCGTGATGACCTTGGATCAGGCAAACTTCGCCACGGTCGAGGACTTATTGTGTGGTGCGGACGAGCGACTGTATCTCGCGAAAGCCTCTGGACGGAATTGTGTTCGATCCGCGTTGCATCAATAAAATGCGGTCGCCAGCCGTCTGCGGAAATCTGCAGCCAGCCGGGATTTTGGGCCCATCACCGTCAGCAGACCAACCATTACTTCTTTGGCTGGCACGCCAACGCCGCCGCGATCGTGCGTGACGATCGCCAGACACATTTCACAGGCCTCTTCAAAGCGGCTGTCCGCGCCGAGCGCTTCTGCCAGTTTGAGTTGCAGCTTGAGGTCTGCTGGGCTCACCTCGAGAGCCTTCTTTGCTTCGGCGACTCCGCCAGATTCTTCCACCTGACTTCGCATTTCCAGTTGCGCGACCAATGCCTGAGCTTCCGGTTCCAGATAGCCACGTTTATTGAGTTGATCAATTATCTCACGGGCTTCCTGATCGCGATTCAGTTCCAGCAGAACGCGTGCGTGCGTAATGCGAAATTCGGCAATCTCGGGTTCCAGTTCGCCAGCCTTGCGATAACTGCTTTCCGCGAGTTCCAGCGAACCGTCGGTCTCATGCTGCTGACCCTGCGCAAAAGCTTCCGCTGCAGGAGACGGCATGAAAGATTTCAGCCATGCCCGCAATTCGGGTTCCGCCTTAACTCCCGCAAATTGACTCACTGGTTGCCCATCTAACATGGCCACCACAAATGGGATCGACTGCACACCGAACGCCTCGGCGATCTCCGGACACTGATCGACATTTACTTTTACGAGGCAGAACGCGCCGTTGGCATCGGCGGTTAGCTTTTCCAGAATCGGAATGAGTTGCTTACAGGGACCGCACCAGTCCGCCCAAAAATCTACAATGACCGGCCGGACTGTAGACTGCTGGATGACATCATTCTGAAATGTCTCCATGGTGGTGTTGATGATGGACGGTGTGTCTGACATGGGAGAGTACTTTGAAGGTTCGGGAGGCGGAAAACGAGGATCATACTTATCTCGAGCGCGGCGATCAATCAGCCTGATCTAGCCAGAAACCCCGGTTTCTGTGTTATCATTGCGTTTTCGCAGAGTCGCGTACTCGGGGCAACAGTTGTTTCCGCAGTCAATCGGCGGCTCCTAGACACAGTTCTTTCAGGTAAGGTGTGATCTCTCATGTCCAAACGATTCGGAACATGGATGCTCGAATTGGCGGCGATTGCCGTATTTTTCAATGGATCGTGCCCGTCAGCTGCGGCACAGGCGAAGTCGCCTCAGAGTAAGCCTGCGCAAACAAAGCCCGCCGCCGAGAAAGCCGCGTCTGGAAAAACTGCGGCGGAGAAAGCCGTTCAGGGAAAAGCAGCGCCGGTACGCTCGGCCGCCGCAGAAAAACCAGTTGCTGCAGTCAAATCGCCAGCGGGAAAGGCAGCCCCCGAAAAAGCTGCCGCGGCAGAAACGGTACTGCTCACGATCGGTTCCAAGGCCCCGCCGATCAGCATTGAGCACTGGATCAGCAATGGAAAAGGTAAGTTCAAGCCGGTGACAAAATTTGTACCAGGCAAAGTGTACGTCGTCGAATTCTGGGCGACATGGTGTGGTCCATGCATCGCCAGCATGCCGCATCTGGCAGAAATGCAGGCCAAATACGCCGACACAGGTGTCCAGATTATCAGTATCAGTGACGAAGACGTGGAAACAGTTCAGGGCTTTCTGGCGACCAATGTACGCAGTTCCAAACCGGCCGAAGCCGAGGCAGCAGACGAAGCCGAAGGCGCAGGCAAGAAGGCCGTCGAAAAATCTGCTCAAGGGGAACCATCTGTGAAGCAAACTTATGCGCAGCTCACAAGTGCTTACTGTCTGACAACCGACCCCGACGCTTCGGTCAGCATCGACTACATGGAAGCCGCCGCCCAGAACGGGATTCCCACATCGTTCATCGTAGGTAAGACCGGGCTCGTGGAATGGATTGGGCACCCGATGAGTCTGGATAAACCGCTGGAACAGATCGTCGCCGACAAATGGGATCGAGCAGCGTTCCTAGTCCAGTTCAAGAAGGAACAGGACCACGACTCACTGATGTCAAAACTCGGCGCAAAAATGCGCAAGGGTGACACGCCAGGCGCACTGGCGATTATTGCAGATGCCAAGCAGGCTGCCGCAGGCGACGCCGCGTCAATTATGATGCTGGACAAGTTGGAGTTTCAGATCCGGGTGACGCCGATATTTGCAAAGATTGAAGCTGGTGACGTGAAGGAAGGCATCGCCGAATTGGATGAAATCATCAAGACGGGCACCTCCGCCCAGAAGTCTGAGCTGTGCATGATGAAATTCAAGTTGTTGATGGATTCGGAAGAATTCGATGCTGCTGCTCAGGCTCTGCTGGTAGTCGCCAGCGACAAAAATATTGATGCCGATTCGATCAATCAGCTCACATGGCAAATCTACGAAGCTGCCAGAGACGACGCCAAGTTTCCGAAGGTGCTCGTGAATGCCGCGGCGGCAGCCACAGAAAAAGCTCTGGTTGCATCCCCGAAGAGCGGCATGATCTTCGACACGCTGGCGCACCTCGTGCACCATCAAGGTAAACTGGACCGCGCAATCGAACTTGAGACTCAGGCGCTGGCAAACTCCGATGACTCCAGTGACGAAGGCAAGCAGCAAATGCTAGCATTCCTGAAGGAGCTCAAACAGGAAAAAACGGGCAAATAGCTGGCCCGCGACGGGTCAGACTGCGATGAGGCGTGGAGCTGCCAACCCTATTGTCGAGGTGCGTTGTTTGATCGGTCTCGCCTAGACTCCGCGCGGTCATGAGTGAGACAATTGGCGAGCGGCATGCGTCAGCTTGCCGGAACAAGAACGAGGTACCTGAAGGCTCACGCCGCTTCGCTCGCCGGACTCATTTCTGGCCGCGCGGAGTATTGCACGTGAAGAAACAAGGTTGATTCGCATTTTGAGCAATCACAATTCATCATGTGTCGAACGCTCTGGCGCAGGAATCTGTTTCTCAAATCTCCAAACGCCTGCCACCTGTTGGCCCATGATTTTCCTTGAAAACGTGTAGTCGTCCAACACGCCTTTGCATGCCTCAAATTTTGAGATTTCAACGAGATACGCCAGCTCGATTGAATCACCGGCGATCGACACCCGAGTCATTCTCACACGTTCAAGGATTGCTTGTCGATCTGCCTGATCGCATGTCAGATCTAGGGCCTCCGAAACACGGCCCCCGATGTTCTCAAGCTGATCCTGAAAATAACGGATAAGCGATTTTTCATCGTGGTTTTCAATGTCGTCGGGAACAGGAATCTCAATGACTCCATCCATGAAACCCTCCTGCTAGTCGCGCACATTTAGTTAGGGTGCGTTTGCCAATGGCCCGTGTTTTTATTGGACGTCGTGGGTTTTTGGCAGAGTCACGCAGACCAGTTTTCCTGCTGCGTTGCGGCCATACACCCACCCATCTGAGAGAATGGGGGCCGTCCAGCAGCGGCCTTCGAGAAATGCGGATCGAGCAAGTTCGACATAGGCATCCGGCGACGCTTTAGCGAGGACGAGCGTTCCATCTTCTGTCAACACGAGAAGCTTGCCGTCCGCGATCAAGACAGATCCGCAGCCAAGTCCACGCTGTTTCCACGTCAGCTTTCCAGTCGTGAAATCGATGCAGGCTAGGGTGACAAGTCGCCCGAGGTGCGCGTCTCCATCAAAGCCGTACAGATGCCCGTCCAAGAGGATGGAATTATTGAAATGATTTCGCATCTCCGTGTTCTTGTAAACCAGTTCCAGCGAATCACTCTGAAGTCGAAATAGACCGCATCCGATCTTGTAACCCGTCGAAACAAAGATCTGATCGCCCACAATGATCGGGGTTGTGGCGTTGGTTCTGTAGGGAGATTTCCATTCGGCAAATGCCACGTGTGTCCCATCTGCGGAATCGACAATTCTCAGGCCGTCACAATCCAGCGTGGCGATCAACGTTTTGCCGCCATACTCGAAAACAGCGGCAGATCCGTAACCAGCTTCATGGAGTTCTGTTTGCCATAATTTGACGCCGTCCGATTTATCGAATGAGACAACCCGACCGCACTCAAGGATGAGCTGGTTCCCCAGAATTCGAGGTGAACTGCTGAAGCCCCATTCGGGAAGTTTGACTTCAAGGTCCTGCTGCAGCATCTTTTCCCACAGGACTTTTCCGTCAGCCATGTTCAGGCAGAAAAGTTGACCTTCCTTGCCGACGGTGTAGACACGATCACCATCGACCGTCGGTGTGGCACATGGACCACCTTCGTGCAGATTCGGGATGAGTTCGCCCGGATATCTGTGCGTCCAGAGAACTTGGCCAGTCCGACGATTCAGACACCAGACAGTTTCCTCGCCATCTTTGTGTCCCATGGCAAACAAACGTTCCCCCGCGGCAGACATTGAACTAAAGCCAGTGCCGATTTCAAGAGTCCACTCAATCGGCAATCCGTCTTTGGGCCATGCATCGGCAAAGCCGGTCTCGCGGGAAATGCCGTCGTGATTTGAACCGTTCCAGTTCGGCCAGTCATCCGCCTGCACGGCGCAGAGACTCGTCATCCAGACCAACATGGCCAGCAAGGTTCGGTGGATAAATTTGCTGCTTAACATCGGAATCATCGACCGCGATCCTGATCACTGGACTACGAATGTTCAACTCTTCGCACGGCGCCCAAATCCCAGCACGCATTAACCGCGAACACTCATCGATGCTGATCTTCCCTGACGGTGTGATTGCCATGGATCAATGTCGCTGAGTGTTTCCTGCGTTTGACACTTTCGGTTGCGGGCGAAGCTTACGCCATGTGCGAATCCTAGTCGGAGTTTACCTCATCGACCAGAATCAGCAACACGTGGAGAGCCAGTGAGTCGCTGCGGCTGGTGATTGTCGCTGGTCACGCCCTCCAAATTCGAAAAATGCCCAGCCGCGGGGATTTCGATCGAACGACAGCGGGAAGTCTCTTACAACTTCACGGCTTCGGTGTAGTACCACTCGTTCGACTTGGACTGCGCCTGTTCGCCGGGAATGCCTCCCGTCCAATTACCGGGAGCCGTCTTGCCCTCGTTGTAGAGCGATTCCATTGGTTCCCATACGACATCCACTTTGTCTGTGAAAAGATCGCCGATCAACAGATCGGTGACGGTTCCCTGCATCTCCGGGAAAGTTTTGATGAAGCGTCCGAAGCTGAAGCCATCGTAATACTCGCAGACCAGACGTCGCATTCGGTCAATGCCAGCGTTGAGAGCCGGGCCCCATTTGCCCAGTTGAGCTTCTGTGAGATCGTTCTTTTCGAGTCCCTCCACGACGACATCTGCTGCCATTTCGCCGGACTTCAATGCCAGCAAAACTCCGGATGAATACAGCGGATCTAGGAATCCAAACGCATCACCAACCATGACATAGCCGTCGCCCGCAACTTTTGTCGAACGATAAGAATAGTCACGCGTCGCATGGTAACCAGAAACTCGTGTTGCGCCCGAGATACGTTGTTTAACCGCAGGGCATGCTTCGATTTCTTCGTGATAGACTTCTTCATGAGTTCCTCGCCCTTTGAACAGATAGTCAAACGGAGCGACAATGCCGATGCTCACGCGATTGTTGTGCAGCGGGATGTTCCAGAACCAACCGTTCTTGCTCTCGGTCTGCAGCACCACCGTGGCTCCTTCGTCACGACCCGTGTCGCGATAGGCACCTTCCCAGTAAGTCCAGATCGCACCCTTGTTCAGGACGGGATCCCAGATTCGGAGTTTGAGACGATTCATCAACATGCCACTTTGACCACTGGCATCCACAACGACTTTGGCGTTCACCTGTGCCGTCGTCCCATCGGGCCGCTGAATTCGAATGCCCGTGGCCCGCTCACCGTCAAACAGGACATCCAGCACGCGCACACCTTCGTGGGCATCCACGCCGTGTTCGCGGGCATTGTTGAGCAGCATCAAGTCGAACTCACTGCGTTCGACTTGCCATGTCTGTGAGCACTCATGCGGCTTGTTCTCGGAGAAGTAAAACGGAGCGGACGATTTACCGTTGGCACTGACGAACTGCACACTGTGTTTATGCACAAAGTGGCTCTTCCGCATCTTGTCCAGCATATTGAGACGCTGAAGAACCCAATACGTTTCCGGAATCAATGATTCACCGATATGGTAGCGAGGAAATTTTTCGCGCTCAAACAACTGAACTTTGTAGCCCTTTTGGGCGATCAACGTGGCGGTGGTTGAACCAGCTGGCCCACCGCCAATTACCACGACATCGCTTTCAATAATGGATTCGGGAACGTCGTTAAACATCGAAAACCTCAGAGTTGTAAGTGATCCTGATTCGCAGTCAGCAACTTGATCTAACCGCCCCCCAGCACCAAACTGGGATATGGAGTCTTGCGGCGATCGCCTTTTGACAGGCCGCCGCCGGATGGCATTCCAAAGTGACTTCACGCCAAGAATTGCCGCGTTGACACTCTTGATAATAGACTGGCAGCAAACACTTGTCCAGACAAGTGTTGTCTAAACATACAATATGCCGTCACAGAAACCCGTCGCTTTCCGTAGCAAATCGTTCACAGCGCAAAGAGAAAGGGCACTCGTGTCGATGACTCGAGCGCCCTGTCGGGTGTTCTTGGTGCGTGAATTTACGGAGAATCAGCGGTCAGAACTCAAAAGCTCTCCTGCATTTTTTTCTTTTCCGCGGCCTGCTTTTGGGCAGCCTGCACCTGATTGGTGAGCTTGAACTCCGGTCCAGCCGGGAAGTACTGCACGTCGTCGGACAGGTAATCGGGGGAGGGCAGAGTTTGCCCGCCGACAGTTGTCTGACAACCGGTCAGGAGGGCACTTGAGGCAAGAGTTGCGACAAGCGTCAACAGAATTCCGGGTCGGGCTGGGATTGTCTTCACGGATCTTACCTTAGTTCGACAGTGACAATTCGGTCAACAGATCGCTAACCGATGACGATCGTTGCCTGCATTCGGCGCGTCTCATTCGTCCTTGGTGTTCATCGGCGTGACTCATCGCTAGATTTCATAGAATCGTTCCTATCGTTACATCTTTTCTTCGGACCATATGCAGATCGAATGAGCGTCGGCAAAATCTGCCGCTGACAGTTCGAGACTACTTTGAAGGAATCGTTCCCATGCGCATTGCCGGTATTCAGACGGACGTCGTCTTTGGCGACATCGACGCCAACTTAAGGACTCTGGAATCTCACGTGCGTTCGGAAGTGACATTAGGTACCCATCTGACTGTTTTTCCTGAGTGCTTCAGCACGGGCTACTGCTTCGATTCGCTTGAAGACGCGATGTTGCTGGCGGAGCCTGTTCCGGGGCCGACGACAGAGCGGATCGCGCGACTTTGCAAAGAGCTCGATACATTTGTGGTCTGCGGAATGCTGGAAAGATCTGGTACGCAATTGTTTAACACGGCATTGCTCATCGGGCCTGAGGGGCTGATTGGCAGTTATCGCAAGGTGCATTTGCCGTATCTGGGAGTCGATCGGTTTACAACGCCAGGCGATCGTCCGTTTGAAGTGTTTGAAGCTAGCGGCGTCCGTATCGGGATGCTGATTTGCTACGACGGTGCATTTCCGGAAGCCGCTCGAGTGTTGGCAATTCGTGGAGCCGACATCATTCTGCTGCCCACCAACTGGCCACCTGGCGGTGCGTACATGGCGGAGTTTTCAATCAACTGCCGGGCGATGGAGAACGGTGTGTACTTCGCTGCGGTGAATCGGATTGGCACCGAAAACGGATTCGTGTTCATAGGCAAGAGCCGCATCTGCAGCCCTGTCGGCGCAACCATGGCAACCATCGAGGACGACACGCCCGGAATCATCCGCGCCGACATTGATCCTGTCGCGGCGCGGACAAAGCGGATCGTGCGCGTACCGGGAAAACATCTCATCGACCGCATGGCCGATCGCCGCCCGGAAACGTATGCTGCGGTGTGCGAACCGCATGATCTCAAACGTCCGGGGCGAGACGAGTAGTTTTGGCCGAAGCGTTGTACGATGGACATGCAGGTCGGTCGGATACCAGGTCGGTCGGATGGTATGTCGGTCGGATGGCATGTCGGTCGGATGGCATGTCGTGTAATAGTTGCGACTGCTCGACCTGATGATGCCAGCGGTCTTCAAGTGCCGTCGGGATCGAGTCCTCTCGACTATGTCGAGGTGTGGCGACCTCATCTTGTCACGTTGGGGGTAATCGTGGAGTCCGGATCTCATTTGCTGCCAGCTCAGAACATCGTTGCGTTTCCAGAAAACATTTTTGCGAGCGGATGGTCGATCGTCCTCAAAAAATGTAAAGTGCGACAGCGGAAGTAAGTTGTCAGAAACTGTTCGAACGTGATCACAGGCTTTCGCTCCCCGCCAATTTGATCCTGCCAAACCAATCCAAGATGAGTAAAAACCATGTTCCTGAGTGAACTCACATGGCCAGATGTGGCTGGTCTTTCGAAGGACACGCCGATCTTGATCCCCATCGCGGCGATCGAACAGCATGGTCACCATCTGCCGGTTTACACGGACAGCATGTTACTGACCGAAATCGTGCGACGTGTAGAATTAGCGATGCACGATGAGATGCTGGTGACTCCGCTCATGTGGCTGGGAAATTCGCACCACCATATGGATTTCCCGGGCACGCTGTCCGCGCCGCCGCGCGTGTATCTGGATCTTCTGGTTGGACTGCTTGACAACCTAATTTTTCATGGATTCACGCGTCTGTTTCTCATCAACGGGCATGGGGGCAACGATGTTCCCGGCAAGCAGGCTGTCTTTGAGGTGCGTCAGAACTATCGCCAGCGGAAGGATTTGCTGTTGCTGTTTTCCACATACTGGGGACTGGGCGACGAAGCAGTCACGGGCCGCCCTGAGTTCACGCAGCACGAGATGGGCCATGCGTGTGAATGGGAAACCTCCATGATCCTGCGGATCGCGCCGCAACTGGTGCGCGAGTACAAGAACCTAGAAGTGGTCAAACACGGCAATCCATTTCTGCCGGCGACTCGCGGCTGGATTACGAAGGATCGTACGGTCCTCGGCCATATTGGTTCGCCGCATCTGGCTTCGGCGGAAAAAGGTGAGACGCTGTTTGAGACATTTAGCAACGGCGTGCAGCAACTGGTGAAGCGGATGATTCAGTGGGATGGAAAATCTTGGGAGGGTTAGTTTATGCTCAATCGACGCCAGTTCGGGAAAAATCTCGCGGCAGCTGCGTTACTTGCAGCACTCAACCCTGCCAGTGGCGTCAGTGCCGCCACACTCGGTGCTGATCAACCTCGAAAGAAGATCGCATTCCTTGGAACCAAAGTTTATGTGCACTCCCACGCTCAGCATTTTTTAGATCGCTTTGCGATAGGGTTTGCTTCGGGCGGAAAATGGCATCAGCCGCGGGTGGATGTCGCGTCGGTGTTTATTGATCAGGTGGACGAGCACGATCTCAGTCAGCAACGTATCACGCGATATGGGCTGAAACAGTTCCCGACAGTGGCCGAAGCTCTGACGCTGGGTGGTTCGGAGCTGGCTGTGGATGGTGTCGTGATTATCGGTGAGCATGGTGAGTATCCGAAGAACGAAAAGGGCCAGACGCGTTATCCACGTTATGCGTGGTTCAAAGAATGCGTCAAAGTGTTTGAAGCATCTGGTCGATCGGTCCCCGTGTTCAACGACAAACATTTATCGACCGACTGGAATGAATGTCGCGAAATGGTGGCTGATTCCAAACGCCTAGGATTTCCCTTTTATGCAGGTTCGTCCCTCCCCGTGACATGGCGCCTGCCGGCGTTGGAACTCCCGCTCGACACGCCGCTGAAAGAAAGCGTGTGCGTCGCGTACGGCGAGATCGACAGTTACGATGTTCACGCGTTAGAAACTGCGCAGTGCATGTCCGAACGTCGCGCCGGCGGCGAGGTTGGTATTCGGTCCATCCGTGCGGTAAAGGGTGAAAAACTTTGGGCCCTGCTGGAAACCCCGCAACGAAAGCACACACGCGACTTATTCGTATCGGCTCTGAGCCGCAGCCACAATCTTCCCGTGGACAACGGTTTCCTCACAGCGCCGGTCACGTTTGAGTGGGCTCGCCAAGCACTGCCGGACACAATCGGATACCTAATTGAACATCTTGACGGTTTTCATACGGCCATTTTTCTGACAGACATTCGCGACTTTAACTACGCGGGTCTCCGCGCCGACAACGGAGAAATCGTCGGCTGTCAAATGTATCTCCCGATGCCTGGCCGCAGCGCGACCACAGCCGACTTCTTCAACCAGCTCTGCCAGCATGTGGAAGACATGTTCTTGCAGGGCACAACGCCGTACCCGATCGAACGCACGTTGTTGTCCTCCGGCATGGTGATTGGCGGCGTCGAATCCTTATTCACTGGAGGAGAACCATTCGTCACAAACGACATGGCGATCAAGTATAAGGCTCCGGAACAGTCGATGTATTGGCGGATGTGAATTGTTAAGCCGCTGTTCACAGAACGGGTGATTTGCATTCGGCTGTCGAATTTGCATGTCCGAAAGGCCCATCACGGCGGAGTGTGATGGCCACATTGGCGAGCGGCATGCGTCAGCTTGCCGGTACGATGCGATTCACTTTTCCAGCAACGGTGGCAGCTCTTGCCGATTCGCCTCAGCGTGAGCGTTCCGTGAACAACCAATTGCGCCATAACATCACGTGGCTCCGGCGGCGATGTGATACAAATTGCATGGTTGTTCCGAACATCGGAGGGCAAGGTCGCGGATCTTTGTAGGGATTCACATCATGTGGCAAACAATCGTCGGTCGATTCTCGTGCGCAGTCCTAACCACATGCTTCGCAGGTTGCTCACTGGTTCAGCCACCCGATTCCGTCGTGAGCACAGAAGATCGACCGCCGCTTGTCGGCCAGCCCGTGGCGACCTTGGAAGTCTTGCTGTTCAACGAACAAGGCCCTCTGCCGAAGATCGACCCAAAGGAATTGAAACCAAGGCAACATGTACGGTTGATAACCGGCGAGACACCGAGTTGCGACGATCTCGATATTCGGGACGAGGTGTTGATCATGTCCCGGTCGTTCGCTGGCACAGTCAAAGCAAATGATGGCGAGCGCCTGGTGCTGCAGGATGTCGTCCTTATCAATGAGGGTCGCTCACAGACCGGCGTCCCCATCGTAAACAAGGTGCCGTATTTCAGTCGATGTTTCAAAAATACCAGCGTAGCCCGACAGGGCATTTCGATCCCGGGAGAAATGGCCCTCGAACGATCCAAAATCCTGCACGCCTGTGAGTTGACCGACGACAATTTTAAGAACATTCGACAAAACGGCGGCGACGAACGCATTGGTGTGGATTTTGATTTTAATATTGCAGATGGCGAGGATGCGAAATCCACGGTAAAGGAGTTCACGGCAGACGAGGCTGCTCATTTTGAATTCATTGTCGCAGATGGCCTGGAAGCGAAATCGCACCAATAACGCGACTTTCCGTTATCGCGTGAGTTTCGTGCTCGCCCCGCGCTTCGCATTTCAAATTTCAAATACGAAATTTCAAATAGAACAAGCGCGGCCCGCGGTTAAACTTGCCAATGCCGGCCGCGTTCAGCATCGTCGTAATTGATTAAGATTATGATTAAGATTAGGAATCGCAAGGCTGCTCTGCCTCGCGGCTACTCAATTCCCTGCGCCGCCAGCCAGCGTTCGGCGTCTAGGGCCGCCATGCAGCCGGTGCCCGCTGCGGTGATCGCTTGGCGGTAGTAGTCGTCGGCGACGTCGCCCGCTGCAAAGATGCCTTCTACGCTGGTGTACGTTCGCTGTGGCGTAGTCCAGACAACATAGCCTTTGGCATTCGTCGTCAACTGCCCTTTCAGGAAGTCCGTGTTGGGTGTGTGACCGATTGCGGCAAAGTAGCCGGTCGCGGGAACGTCTTCCGTTTTTGAAGCATCAACAGTGCTGCGAATGCGGACACCCGTGACGCCCGTCTTTTCGTCGCCCAGAACTTCATCAACCGTCGAATTCCACTTTACCTGAATCTTGTGGTTTGAGAGGACTCGTTCGGCCATGATCTTGCTTGCGCGAAACGAATCGCGGCGATGGATGATGTACACGACCGACGCGAACTTGGTGAGGAAATTGGCTTCTTCCATTGCACTGTCCCCGCCGCCGACAACAACCACAGGATGGTTACGGAATCGGGGCAGGGCTCCGTCGCAGACAGCACAGGCTGAGACGCCCATGTTCTTGAGACGATCTTCAGACGGTAGTCCCAGATAATTTGCGCGGGCACCGGCGGCGATAATGATCGCGTGCGATGTGAACTTGTCGCCACTGAGCGTCGTGAGTTCGAACGGACGCTTCGACATATCGATATCGACGATGTCGTCCGTGACAATACGAGTCCCGAAATTCATGGCTTGCTGGCGCATGAGTTCCATGAGTTCCGGACCACTGACCCCGTGCTTTCCATGCGGAGCCATGTACCTGCGTTTGGAGTCCTCAATCGACGTGTCGAGGTAGCCCGTCATATCGCCGGATGGAAATCCAGGGAAATTTTCGACTTCGGTCGTGAGCGACAATTGTCCGAGAGGCAGCGTGCCCTTCTGGCGATTTTCCTCATTGAACGCACCTTCGTAAACGACAGGCTTCAGCTCCGCGCGAGCCGCATAAATCGCGGCCGTCCAGCCTGCAGGGCCTGATCCAATGATTGTGATTCGTTCTGTCATCTTGCGCGCCTTGTCAACATTCCCGTTCAACACATCCCAAAGACCGGTGCTTCGTCCTGCTAGGAACCTAGAGTAGGATGGGCATTCTTGCCCGTCGAATCGCAGTCGGACAAGAATGTCCAACCTACATCCAAGGCTCGACAATGCACCACGCGGGAACACTAACGGACGAAACACGGTCCAGCAATCGTGGCCTGCAGCATTTCCCCGAACTCCGACACTGCCAAGGATTTGTCGGGCATTTGCAATGCTGGGAACGCGATTCTGCGGAGATCCGGGACGTTCAGGGCAAGTGACTTGAAAATCGCGCGTTTATCGCCTTAACTCTCTGCCTGAATGCTGTCTGAATGACTGACGTCGTCGTTGCCTCGGACGATCCTTCCTCTTGAAAGCCCTCGTTGCATGTCCTCACCCTCCGCACCTCGCCTCACCGGCGTTCAATGGCTTGTCTGTGTCATTGCCGCCATCGGATTTGCGTTTGATATCTACGAACTGCTGATGCTGCCGCTGATTATCAAACCAGCCGTTGCAGCGCTCAGCGAACCAATCATCTTACAACTGATTAAAGACGGAACGACACGGCCGGACGCCATGAAACTCTGGCTACCGGGTGGTACGGAATATGTCGCTTGGGCGCGAACGTTGTTCTTCGTGCCAGCCCTTGTGGGAGGCATCTTTGGGCTTTGGGGCGGCTGGCTGACTGACCGACTAGGACGCCGCCGTGTGCTGACATTCAGTATCTTGTTGTATGCTTTCGGCGCCTTCGCGGCCGGCTTCGTAACTTCGCTTTCCCAGTTGCTCGTTTGTCGATGCTTCGTCTTTGTGGGAGTCTGCGTGGAATTCGTCGCTGCGGTCGCGTGGCTGGCGGAACTGTTCCCGATTCATCACCAGCGTGAGAAAGTGCTGGGGTGGACTCAGGCATTTTCATCGCTCGGCGGGCTGATGGTGGCAGGGATGAATATTATGGCCGGGAAACTCGCGTCCGAGCTGCCGGAGATCGCCGGCGGACACGAAGCCTGGCGTTATACACTGATCTCGGGCGTGATTCCGGCCCTGCCATTACTGTTGATTCGCCCGTTCCTGCCAGAATCACCCGAGTGGCAGAAAAAGAAAGATGCCGGCACCCTGAAGCGTCCTTCGATTGCCGAACTCTTCAGCCCGGCGCTGTGCAAGACGACGATCGTGACCACATTGATTTTTGCGGCCAGCTATGGTCTTGCACTCGGCGCAATTCAGCAGTTGCCTTCGATCATCGGTGCCCGTGCATTAGGCTCCCCGGCCGAGTCTGGTCAGAAAGAGATCATCGCGGCCGCGAAGGCAAAAGTTGGCGAGCCCGGTGGAAAGAATGCAAAGACTGGTAAACCGGAATACACGCCAAAACAAAAGATGGAAGCGGGAAATGAAAGCGATGCCGTGGTCGCTGGAGTGACGTTGTGGCAGGAGCTGGGCGGTTTGTTAGGACGCGCGTTGCTGGCCATTTTGGCGATCAGGATCGTCAGTCGCCGGAATCTGTTTCGCATCTTCCAGATCCCATCCCTGTTTGTCGTACCGGCTCTGTTTGTGTGGATCGGCAGTGCGTTGCAGACAGATTCGCTCATGATGATCAAGATCGGAATCTTTGTCGCTGGCGTGCTGGTTGTCGGCCAGTTCAGTTTTTGGGGCAACTACATTCCGCTGGTCTTTCCGGTCCACCTCCGCGGGACCGGCGAGAGTTTTGCCGCCAATATCGGAGGGCGAGTTATCGGTACGGCTGCGGCGTATTTGACAATCACGTTTTCCGAGTCTGCGACACCAGACCCGGCCCGAATCGCCTATGTCGGTGCCTGCGTGGCCGCGGCTTATGCCGTCGTGGGTACGATCCTGACCGGCATGCTGCCTGAGCCGAATTTGGGCGATGAATCCGCGCATTGAGTTCCTAATTCTTCCACGTACTTTAATCTTTTTTGCTTGCTGAAAGTTCGTAAATGTCTGATGTCAAAGTGCTTGTGAAAGATAACGGCCCGCTCCTGATTACCGGATCGGTGACGGTGACGGATGCTGCTGGCAACGTGTTCGATCTCAAAGGCAAAGAAACGTTTGCTCTCTGCCGCTGCGGTGCATCTGCCATCCGCCCTTTCTGCGACGGTGCCCATAAGACATGCGGATTCCAAGCCGTAGAACGAGCGATCACCTAATTGGACAGCGCCATTTTTTCGGCCATACAAGCACGAAGCGCAAGCGAGTGAATGACTTGCGGCAAACTCACTCACTCACTCACTCACTCGCTTGCGCTTCGTGCTAGTATTGGCGGCGGTTTATGACAAAGTGGCGCGGTTCAACTAATTGGGGTGTGTGCAGCGCCAGCGGAACACACCTTTTATCTTGCATCGCACTTTCCACAAATCTGCAGGAAGTTGCTCCGATGAAATCTGCCCTCCTTCGTCGCACAACATGCCTGCGGCCGATGTTGCTCTGTGTCGTCATGTTTGCGCAGGTCCCCCTCTTCGCACAGGACAATGAAAAAGTTGAGCCACCATCTGCCGCAGATCTGAAACCGATCCAAGAGCAAAACGAGAAACTGCGTGCAGCGCTCGATGTCCTGCGCGGAAAACAGGCACTGCAGACACGCGATGGGCAGGCACTGCTGGCAGACGTCGCTGTCTTCGAAAAAGCAGCGACATGGATGTTGCGTTTCGAAGAATTTCCAAAGAAGGACTATATCGATCAACTGCGGCAGGTCAGCGAAAAAGGCACTGCCCGTGCTGAGAAACTGCAACAGGAAAAGGCCGACTGGCCCCTGCAATCCGGAACCACAGTTCGCGGATACGTCAGTGCTGTTGATGGCAGTGTGCAACCCTACGCGATCACTCTGCCGGACGACGTCAATCCAAAAGAAGCACGCCGCTGGCCGCTGTATGTAGTGCTGCATGGCCGTGCGGATCAGATGAATGAGGTGAATTTCATGCATCGTATGGACGGGAAACCACTCTCGCAGAAAGATGACCAACCTCCGCAGAACTGGATTCAGCTGGATGTCTACGGACGCGGCAACAACGCGTATCGCTGGGCGGGCGAAACGGATGTGTTCGAAGCTATGGCCGATGTGAAGCGGCGATACCGTATCGACGACAATCGGATCACGCTGCATGGATTTTCGATGGGCGGTGCGGGAGCATGGCATCTGGGAATGCACTCTCCGTCCCTGTGGGCATCGGTCGGCCCCGGGGCAGGCTTTGTGGACTATTATCGCTACCAAAAAAAGGATCCGGAAAAACCCGATCAGCGGCTACCCGAACCGCAGCACACAACTCTGGGCATCTACGATTCGATCGACTATGCATTGAACGCGTTCAACGTCCCGGTCTGTACCTACGGCGGCGAAAACGATCCGCAGTTGCTTGCAGGAGCCAGCATGACGGAAGCTGCGAAGCAGCTGAATGTCCCGCTCACGCTGATCGTCGGCCCGAAGATGGGTCATGCGTTCGACCCCGAAAGCCAGCAGCAATTCATGGCATTTCATCTGGAGAATTCCGCGAAGGGAAAACCTCGCTTCGGTGAACGAAGGCACATTCGCTTTACGACGCGTTCACTGCGATACAACAATTGTGACTGGGTGACGATTGAAGAAGTCGATACCGTCTATGAACCGTCGGTTGTGGAAGCAAAGGTCAACGACGCTGGGGATGTGGAGGTCACAACCACCAATGTGAGAGCCCTGCGATTGGTCCGCGACGTTGCGACCGATGCCATTATCGACGGCACGGTTTTGGAATGCCGGGCCGCTGCTGCCGGACTGCTGCCGGATGTCTTCTTCGTGAAGACGGATGCTGCATGGCAGGTCCTGGGGTACGAAGAATCGCGAGGCTTCAGTCGCAATCACGAGCGTCACAAACGCCATGGACTGCAGGGACCGCTCGATGATGCGTTCATGAGTTCGTTTGTCTGTGTCCGCGGAACAGGCAAGCCGTGGAATGAAAACGCCCAGCAATGGGCCAACTGGACGCTGGATCGATTCTCGCAAGAATTTGCGCAATGGATGCGCGGAGACGTTCGCACCGTCGATGATTCCGCAGTGGACGAGAAATTGCTGGCGGCCAATCATCTGATCCTGTTCGGCGATCCAAGCTCCAACGCCGTGTTGAAAAAGATCCTCGGAGATCTGCCGCTCGAATGGACAAAGGACCGGATTCGCATCGGTGACCAAGAATGGACTGCCGCTGAGCATGGGTTGAGTCTGATTTTCCCCAACCCGCTGAATTCCTCAAAGTACGTCGTCATCAATTCCGGAAATACGTTTCACGAACGAGAATTTCGTTCCACGAACGCCAATCTTTTCCCACGACTGGGGGACATCGCCGTGCAGAAATTTGAGGTGGGAAAATCGGGAGGATTCGAGGAGCAGACCGTGTGGGCTGACGTGTTCGACGCAAATTGGCAATTGGATGGGATGCCATGAGTGAATTTACGCATTTTTCTTCCGACGGTGCGAGTCGTATGGTGGATGTGGGCGAAAAAGCTGTGACACGCCGCACGGCGCGTGCCGAGGGATTCGTGTTAATGCAGCCTGAGACTTTGCGGTTAATCCGAGATCGGGGAGTGGCGAAAGGTGATGTGCTGGAAGTGGCGCGGCTGGCTGGCATTATGGCCACCAAACGCACGGCTGAGTTGATCCCTCTCTGTCATGTGCTTCCGTTGGAAAAAGCAGATGTACAGTATTCGTTCCCGACGGAAAATAAGGTGCGGGTAGAGGTAAGCGTGTCTACAGAAGCGAAAACCGGTGTGGAAATGGAAGCTCTGACAGCAGTTAGCGTGACGTGTTTGACGATCTACGATATGTGCAAGTCGGTCGATCGGGGTATGGAAATCAGCAGCATCCGCCTTTTAGAAAAAACAGGCGGACGTTCTGGACACTTTCTAAGAAGCTCGCAGGATTAAGCAACGCATGTCGGTAGTCGTGGCAAATCGCGACGAACTCAAACAACGGATCCAGCACCTGTTGGCTGCGGATCTGGCAGCCGTTAACGATTTGCTGCAACGGCAGTTTCGCAATCCCAATCTGTTTGTCCAAGATGTCGCGGAGCACGTCAGCCGCTTTCAGGGAAAGCAGATTCGGCCAATTCTGGTACTTTTGAGTGCGCAGCTTTTTCACCCAACGGGCGCGGCACGGGAAAATGTGCATCGCCTTGCTGCAGTGGTGGAAATGATCCACACCGCGACGCTGGTGCATGACGACGTGATTGATGATGCCAGCCTGCGGCGCCACGTTTCCACAGTGCATCGCCGCTGGAATACGGAAACGAGCGTGCTGTTCGGAGACTACCTCCTTTCAAAAGCCTTTCATTTGGCCGCCACAACTGGAGATGCCGAAGCCTGTCGCTTGATTGGATTGGCGACAGATCGCACATGCGAAGGGGAACTCAATCAGATTGCCGCGCGGTTGGAACAATCTACATCGGAACGTGACTACTTCCGCGTGATTGGCGGTAAGACGGGTCAATTATTTGCGGTGAGTTGCCTTCTGGGGTCTCATGCCGCTGGAAGTTCCATGGCGCACCAGACGCAGATGAAGCAGTTTGGAATTCGGATCGGGTTGGCCTTTCAGATTGCCGATGATGTGCTGGATCTGACAGCAACTGCCGACACAACCGGCAAGGATGCATCGAACGACTTGACCAATCATCGCCTGACACTGCCGCTGATTCGGGCTCTGAAGCTGGGTTCGGCTCAGGAGCGGCGACGACTGCATGACTTGCTGATGTCCCGTGATGCCGCTGATCAGGGACGCTTACGAGATGAACCTCTCGTGAGGCAAGGTGTGGAATCAGCCCATACCACAGCCGCACACTTCGTCGGGCGTGCACTTCGTAATCTGGTCTCGCTGCCACCGTGCTCCGCTCGCGAACTTCTCGCCGCGATTGCCCACTTTGCGATCCAGCGTTCTGCGTAGGACGGGAGCGACCAACCATTCACGCCTGCGGATGTGGCGAGTCAACGTGTTGACAGGTACTGGGCGGCAAGGTGTATTTCCATGATTGGCCCACAGCGTGCCGCGCACGGCAGATAGCCGCAGTTGCCATCGTCAAGAACGCACGTTGATTTGAGGTACGGGTGTCGGATGTCTGAATTTGCTTGAGTCTCAATTTTTCGGCTCACGAAAGCTTGCTGTCGGTCCGTGTTTGTTGCAGCATGTCGTCCATATTGCTTTGATCCAGAGAATGCATCGAAAGGAAAGATGTGACAAGTCTATTGAAAATCAACGAATCAGGCGGGTACCGATTCCTGCCAGGCATCGCGCCTTATTCATCAGGCGTCGTTGCGATGCCGGGATTTGAAATCGTGCATGCGGCCCTGCAGACGCCGCTGCCATGGCATGCCGGTCTGCACGCCGCTCGTCGGTATCTGGAAGGCAAAAATCTGACTTGCCACAACCTGTGCGCTGTCGAATTACGATGTCCGCAGCCGTATACCATGGAGGGATTTATTGATTTCAACACCCAGTACCGCAGCCTGCTGAATGCTTGGGAGATGATAGTAGACGGCCTCAATCCCGTCGCCCGCACCAACGTGGCGCCCATGTTTGATCACCCGCGTGAAGCGATGCTCTTCGCGTTTTCGTACTCCCGGCCTTCAGATGTTTCGCGTTCCACGTTTGTCGTGGCGGGTGGTGGTGAATTGCCGGATGGCGAGCTCGCGGAACGTCGTATCGTGCGCGTCGGCGAGACCGGCCCAGATGCGTTGCTTGAAAAAGCGGAGTGCGTTGCGGAGATCATGAATTCGCGTTTGTTGGGACTGGGAGGTAGCAGCGAACTTCTGACGGTGCTGGATGTCTACACAGTTCACCCGCTGCATTCCCTGCTGGAGAGTGTCTTGATATCGCGCCTGCCCGCCATTGCGAGTCGGGGAGTTCACTGGTTTTATTCACGGCCACCGATTGTCGATATTGAATTCGAAATGGACATGCGGGGCGTGGTGCATGAGGAAGTGGTGAATTTGTGATTTCATGAGCATGATGCGTTGTCGCTCCCCCGGCGTTTGCACCAAGGCGATGAAGCCGAGGGGTTTGGGAGCTACCGTCCCAAGCATAATCCCCGGACTCATCACCGGACTTCAGCGGAGCCATTTGGAGGGCACGGCTCGAAAGATCCTCAATCCCACCAGCAGCACCCAGAAGGTGATTAAGGAGCCGGCAACCATTCCGGCGATGGTAGGCCAGTGGCTGAAGATGAGCTTCAGCTGCCAGCCTTCCCACAGCATGCGCCAAGTGCAAAGGACGCTATACGCTGCGATGCAGAGATAAGGGCCAAAAGCAACGAAGCTGCGACCGGTAACTACGCGGCCTCCTAAGCCCAGCAAAAGTCCGACAAGCGGAGCAACGGCGAGCACGCACAGGGTCGGCTGCCAGCCCATGAAGGCACCGATCATCGCCATCAGCGTGACGTCTCCGAAACCGATTGCCGGCATTCCTAGAATGAGATGCGCCGTGATCCGCGCCGCCCACATCAATCCCGCACCAGTGAGAAGTCCACAGAGACTCCACACAAAGCCATGCAGATGCTGATGCTGCTTCATCCATTCCGGAAGGTACGGACCATAAAGCATCACGAAGTCGTAGTCCCAATTGACCCAGACATGAATCAACTGCAGCTCGCCGGTGAGCGTGGCAAAGGCAAGTGCGATGAGCATGCCGGGAGCGACGATGCTATCGGGAATAACATAGTCCAGCAGGTCAGTCACCGTAGCGGTTGTCAACAGAAACACGAACACAAGGTAATATGGCAGCCGATTCTGCCAAAGTTCCATCGCAGGGCGGACTTCTGTGACCGTCTGACAGCCGTGCTGCAGAAGCCATGCAAGCCATCCGAACGCAGCAGCAGTCGCAAGCGACACGGCAATTGGCCATGAGCCTTCAGTTCGTTGGCAACCGCCACACTTCATCGGACGGAGTATCGTCAGAAGTTGCCGTACGATTGGAAATCGTTGACGACAGGATGTGCATGCGCGCAATCCGATTTGGATCGACGGATCAATCGATGACGCAGCCCAGACGGCTGCAATTCGGCCAGCGACAAATCCTGCGAGTGCGATCAAAATTATGAAAAGCATAAGTGGACAAGCTCAGCCAAGCGACTGACGAATTGTAGGCTGCAACACAATATTTGCCTCCAGACGAGGACTACGATTTCATGGAGCTGAAAAACGCAGCAGAAATCCACTCATTCGCAGAATCTTTAGAAAACGGGGGGCTTGCGGGATGAGTGCAATGATTACTCGTTAGGCATGCTGCCAGTAAATAGAGCATTTGACAGGGGCCATTTGCATAATCAACGTAAGTTCTCTTGCGGCATAGGAGTTGCATACCGGAAGCGTTGAGCACGAAAGACGATATAACCGTTCGAAACAGGGTCTGATTAGGTTTTTGCGGTCGGAGTCACGGATTGACTATTCTTTACGAGGGTTGTGACGTACAACAATTCGTGTAATTTTTCGCCAGAGAGTGTCAGGCGAAAGCCAGTGTTTGTTCAGCCAACTGATGTGAAGGGGCGAGGCAGAGATCATGAAAAAGCTTGAGGCAATTATCCGTCATTACAAGCTCGAAGACGTCAAGACTAAGCTGACCAGCATTGGCGTACAAGGCATGACGGTTTCGGAAGTGCGTGGATTTGGCCGGCAGCGTGGTCACAAAGAGACTTACCGCGGTGCCGAATACACGGTTGATTTTATGCCGAAGGTGAAGTTAGAAGTTGTTGTCAACGACAACGAGGTCGAAGGCGCCATCAACGCCATTTGTGAGGCGGCGCGGACGGGCCAGATTGGGGACGGCAAGATTTTCGTGTCGAGTCTTGAGCAGATCGTGCGAATTCGGACTGGTGAGACCGGTATCGAAGCGGTTTAAGAACCCGTAGCAAGACAGGTAGCTGGATTCGCAAGAATTCAGAATGGGGGCTGAATTCTTGCGAATCCAGCTACGAAGTGGTTGGGAAAAGATCGCTTTTCCCAACGCTTGAGAAATTCTAGTTTCTCCGAAAGCAAAATGGGACGTGGGTTTGTGTTGTCGGGAGACGATTGCCGAATTACACTGCGTGTCTTCCTTTCCCCGCCGGGATTTCAATTCCGGTCCGTCGGGCGGCTCGTTGGCTGTGCAGCCTCGTACGAGTTCCACGGGGTGCATTGCCCGCAGTTGCCGTATTTCCAAAAGGTATTTCGTATTCCATGGCCACAATTTCCCGTGCTGACCTCAAGAAACTCCGTAAACGCCGCGCTCGCCTCAAAAAGAAAAAAATGACCTGCCAGTTTTCTGGTCATGGTTCAATTCCGCGTCCGGTTTATGTGGACTACAAGGATCTTAAAACACTACGAACGTTGATCGACCGAGAAGGACGCATTTTGCCGCGCCGCCGCACGGGAACTTCTGCTCTGTATCAACGAGCGGTTCGCACGGCCGTGCTTCGCGCTCGTTTTATCGGTCTTCTGCCATTCGTAGCCGAAGAATAAGGTACGTTCAGCAGATGTAAGCAAACTCGCGAAGCCGTCTGTTCACAGACGGCTTTTTTGTTGCGCTGCTTTCATGTAGGATGGAGATTCATGTCCGTCGTTTGCCGTGAGACGTTGTCGGCCCGAAAAACGCGCTGCTGCTTGAAATCGTCTTGCTGCAGTGCGTATTCTGGCACGGTCTCGGACAAGAATGTCCAAGCTACAGAAGGCATAGCCGGGAGACAGACGTGGCAACTCGAATACTCAGTATCTCTGGACTACGAGGCATCATAGGCGATGGGCTGGATCCGATTTACACAACGCGGTTTGCGGCGGCTCTGGGAACCATCTTCTGCGGGGGTAAAGTGGTTGTCGCCCGGGATGGGCGATCGACGGGGCCGATGATTCAGCACGCTGTCATCGCAGGCTTGCTGGCGACCGGGTGTGAAGTGCTTGATGCCGGCATCTGCACGACGCCGACATGTGGAGTGCTGGTCCGACACCATAACGCAGCGGGTGGACTGCAGATTACCGCCAGTCACAATCCTATCGAATGGAATGGACTCAAACCTTTTGCGCCAGACGGATCGGTGTTCAATCGAGAACTTGGACAGCGGCTCATCGCCATTCTGGATGCTGAATCAATTGCATGGAAGGATTGGGCTGGGCTCGGTAAGGTCACAGTATTGAGCGATCCCGCACAGCCCCATCTCGCCAAAGTTCTCTCACTCGTCGATGTCAAAGCCATTCGGAAGAAGAAGTATCGCGTTGTGCTCGACTGTAATCACGGTTCGGGTGCAACCTGTGGGCCACAGTTGCTCGAAGCCCTTGGTTGCGAAGTCGTCGTATTGGGTGGTATACCGGACGGTCGTTTCGAACACATTCCGGAACCGACGGAAAAGAACCTCGGCGATCTTTGCAAAGCCGTCATTCAGCACAAGGCGCACGCCGGGTTTGCGCAGGACCCCGACGCCGATCGGATGGCCATTGTCGATAATGAAGGACGTTACATCGGGGAAGAACTGACGCTGGCTCTCGCGGCCGATTTTGTCCTTGAGCACCGTAAGGGGCCATTCGTCGTTAACGGATCGACCAGTCGCGTGACAGCCGACATTGCCGCAAAACACGGTTGCCAGTTCCATCGCAGTTTTGTCGGTGAAGCGCATGTCTGCGCCAAGATGCGGTCGGTGCAGGCCGTCTTGGGTGGCGAAGGCAACGGTGGTGTGATCGAGCCGCAGGTTGGTTATGTGCGCGATAGTCTGGTTTCCATGGCATATGTGCTCGCCGGGATGACGGAGAAGAAAAAGACGCTGGCAAAATGGGCAGACTCGTTGCCATTTTATACGATAGTTAAGGACAAGATTACCTGTCCAGCCAGTGCAGTACCTGCGGCGTGCGAAGCTTTGCGAAAAGCGTTTCCTGACGCTGACGCTCGGGACGGAGACGGTTTGCGTTTGGACTGGTCTGATCGCTGGGTTCAGGTGCGTGCCAGCAACACGGAACCGATCATTCGGATCATCGCAGAGGCTCCGGAAACGAAGGACGCTCTGACCCTGATCGACCTCGCGATGAAAGTCGTCGAAGCAGCAGTGGGTCCGTTTTTGAAGTAGCCAGCCGCTTTTTGTTCACACGAATGGTGAGTTTGGACGTAGTGCAGATGCAAGTTGTGTGCGTCACACGGGATAACTTTAATCACGCCTGCCTCTAGGGCAGATCAGTTCTACTGAAAGTAACACCATGCAGAATCATGCCTACGTCGAACGCTTCATCAACCTGCTTGAACCAACTGCCAATACAATCTTCAACATGACTGTGGCGGATGCCGTCGCGCGGCTTGGGTCGGGTGATGCAGCGAAGGTTCGCGAGATCGATGGGCAGTTTGCGATCGTGCATCAGAACGGCCACATCATTCGCATGGCCCGGTCGATTGGTCGGCCGATGCGGTACTTCTTGGCAAAACAGGTGGCCGGTCCGTGTCTGATTGTGGCCGAACGCATCGATGAGATAGCCGCATGGCTGAAGAAAGAAGGGCTCGCCGAACAGTTTCATCCGTCGTACACACGGATGGTGCCGGCGCATCATATTCTGGAACTCGCGCTGATTGGCTGCCCCGACCCTAGTCCGTCCTGCACCCGTTTTTTTACACCGCAACGTAATCGTCTCAGCAGCAATCTGGATGAAATCGGCCACGCCTATATTGGGGCGATGCAGCAAGAAATTTATCGCTGGTTGGACCAAATCCCGGCATCGGAGCCGATCGGAGTTTTATTCAGCGGCGGGATCGATAGTGGTGCGGTCTTCCTTGCGATTTATGACGCGCTGCTGAAACGCGGCGAATCACCGGGTCGTTTGAAAGCCTTTACGTTGTCGCTGGACGCACAAGGCCAAGACGCCGTTCAGGCGCAGAAGTTTCTGTCGTCGCTGGATCTGGGATTGTTTCTGGAAGTGATTGACGTCCCAGTTGCTGCTGTCGATTACCGTGAAGCGATTCGCGTGATTGAAGACTATAAGCCACTCGACGTGCAGTCAGCGGCAATGTCCTTGGCGTTATGCCGCGAAATTCGTCAGCGTTATCCGGAATGGATTTATCTGGCCGACGGCGATGGCGGCGATGAAAACATGAAGGATTATCCGATCGAAGAAAACAGCGAACTCACTATCCGAAGTGTGCTCAACAATTCGCTGCTGTACCACGAAGGGTGGGGCGTCGACGCAGTCAAGCATTCACTGACATATAGCGGTGGTCAAAGTCGCGGGCATGTGCGTTCATGGGCACCGGCAGCATCACTCGGCTTCCGGGGCTTGAGTCCGTTCGCTCTGCCAAATGTCATCGAAGTGTCTGAAGGCATTCCGTTTATTGAACTGACCGCCTGGGACCACGCCAAACTTTATGAATTGAAAGGCGAAGTTGTCCGCCGTGGCATTGAGCAGATTACGGGGCACTCTATGCCTATTTTCGAAAAACGCAGGTTTCAACGTGGTGCGGTGGCTCAATCCAGATTCGACTCGCTCTTCCCTGCGAATGAACTTCCATACCGGCAGGCATTTGCCGAGTTGTATGCGCGTTGAGAATAGGGCTGCGTTGCCCATTTTGGTGCACAGATGCAATCAGAGCCGTTGATCGGCCACGACAAATCCGTTTGGTGGGATCTGAATTGTTGAGCGAGATGCTGCTGGCCGCTGGTAATGGTCTCCAAACTGATCAGAAGAAACCGGTAGAAAAACACACTGCAAATTTAGAAATCCGGCATTCGAACTACACGAGTTCGCGGACAGGTTCCTTGACATCCAACAAGGTTTGTGGCTGGCCGGCGAGATCTTTAAATACAGTATTTTTGACGTCGATCCCGAGACGGTTGTACAATGTGGCAAATACCTCTTGGAAATGGACGGGGCGTTCCTTAGCCGAATCTGCGTGCCGGTCGGTTGAACCGATGACCTGCCCCACGCGCATGCCTCCTCCCGCGAGTACGGCGCTCATCACTTGCGGCCAATGATCGCGTCCACCATGGTTTGCATTGATTTTTGGCGATCGTCCGAACTCACCCCAGACGATGACGCTGACATCGCGATCGAGTCCGCGTTGATGAAGATCTGCAACCAGCGTGGCGACTCCGTGATCCAGCATCGGTAACGTGTGGCGAGCTTCTCGAAAATTATGATCGTGCCAATCGTATTTACCGAAGTTCAGGGTCACACAACGTGCACCAGCTTCGACTAATCGTCGGGCCATTAAAAAATGCCGCAGGTCACCGGTGGCATCTGGTTGATCCATACTGGTCGGATGAAGCGGTGGTCCCCCTTGACCGTAGGCCGCAACGGTGCGAGGATCCTCCAGTGAAAGATCCAGTGCGTGAATAAGTTTTGGTGATGTGAGAATCTCGAAGGCCGCTGCTTGGTAGGCATCCATCCCGGTCAACATACCCGATTGATCGACTTCGCGGCGCAGCCGATCCAGACCATTCAGCAGGGTTCGGCGATCACTGAGCCGCGTGATTGGCATGCCCCGCAAAACCATATCCTGCACCGAGCTTTCACGGGGTTGAAATGCGGCATGTTGCAGTCCTAGATATCCAGATGAGCCTGGGTCAGCCCACTCTTTCAACTTCATATTTGGCGCCAAACCCACAAACGGTGGCATGGACGGATACACGGGGCCATGGATTTTGGAGACCACGGCACCGAGCGCCGGCCAGCCTCCCGCGGGTTGCGGAGCAGGGGTTGCTAATGTGGTGCGGGGGTGTCCAGTCAAACAATGAAAAGCCGCATGGTCGTGCGGCGTCGCCACGATCGACCTGATGATCGCCAACTTGTCCATGATCGCTGCCATCTTTGGCATAAGCTCACAGATTTCGATTCCGGCCACATTGGTTTTAATAGGTGAAAACTCACCGCGGATCTCGACGGGAGCGTCCGGCTTCAAATCGAACATGTCCAGATGCGGAGGACCGCCGGCCAGAAATATCATAATCACTGCTTTGTGACGCCCTGTCTGACCTGTCGCAGACGGCACATTTTCAGCGCGGAGAATTTCGGCCAGCGACAATCCGCCCAGCGCCATACCACCCACTCGTAGAATTGATCGGCGAGGTCGTCGGTGCCCCGAAATCTCGGTATGGTGGCTTATGCTGGAGGGCATCAAGCAAAATCTTTACAGGTGAATTGATTCCAACAACAACATGGAGATCTGCTTGAACGTACCATTTTAAATTCAACAACGCGAGCAGAAAAAAATATCTAACAGAATGGGGCAGGGCGGAATGTATGCGGGACGGTGGTTGTTGGTGGGTTGGCAAGCTGAAATAATGACGAGTGCGGAGGCAATTAACGCGGAGGTAACAGGGCCTCAGCGAGAGCTACTACAGACCATATCGTAGATGTCCAGCGTCTTACGTAACATGGTCTCTTTTTCAAAGATGTTGGGACCGGGTAAAAGGCGTGGTGTGTGCTTGAGAAGAGATGCGACGGTTTCCGTCAGGGCATCGAGGTTTCCTGTTTCCACGGCACCGGATGGAAATTGGCCAGCTAGAAGTTCGGCGACGCCCCCATGGTTGTAGCCGACAACGGGGGTTCCGATCGACAGGGCTTCGGCAACTGTACGACCGAAGGATTCGGGCGTGGACGACAGTGAGAGCACGATCGCGGACATCGCGTAGATTTGTTTCAGATCCGATCGCTGGCCGGTGAATGTGACATGGTCTGACAAATTCAATGATGCCGCCAGCGTCTGGATTTCAGCGGCATAGGCAACTTTGCGAGGATCCGTGTGGCCGACAATGAGTCCGTGCGCTGCAATTCCGCGATCTCTCAAACGCGCCAGCAGTTTGAGCAAATCTGCGTGACCCTTCAGACGCGTGAGCCTTCCGACCATGGTCAGCAGTGATTGCTCGCGTGTCTCGGGAAACTGTTGAAAGAAATCGGACTTCCATGCGTCGTTCGGTTGAAAGCCGGAAGGATATTCATGTCCATCGATGCCGCGATGGATCAGATGCAGTCGGTCGCGGGGGACAAACTTGTAGTTCCTCCGCACGTACTCACGCACGGTTTCGGAAACAGCGATAACGTGTTCGCCGCGGCACATCACACTGCTGTAGAACCCGGTGGAATGCAGGCCATGCAGAGTTGAAATGAACGCGGGGCGTTTTGCGACTGGCAGACTTTTCCATGCTAGCCATGTGATCCAGCCGGGCATGCGTGAATGAATATCAACAACATCCACACCCTGTTTTGTCAACAGGTCTCGCAGCCAGACTACGTGTCGCAGTGTCACCGGAGATTTTGTGCCAAGAGCCTTCTCAATGTGCTCACTGCCACGATTTGTGAGTTCCGCGACCATACGGCCGCCACCAGAGATCACCAAGGACCGATGTCCCGCGGCAACAACTCCCTCCGCTACTTCGAGCACACCGCGTTCCACACCGCCGCTTTCAAGTGCGGGGAGAACCTGCAGCACGGTGAGTCTACGAGGCACCATTTTTCTATTGTGATCCCCATGATAGGTCCGGCAAGCTGCACCTCACGACGCGCAGAATTTCACTCAACCACGTTTGATGACACCCTTCTGGAGTTCTTCCACAACTTTTGCCAGCACGGCAACATCCTTTGACTCCATCACATGTGCGATGCGACTCGCGGGCAATTTCATGCGTGTCATGAGTTCTTCAGCGGACTCCCACATTTTGGGCTGTTTTTTGGGTGGAGCCAGATACAGATTCGTGACGAGTTCGCTCAGTCGCTGCTCGTCGATCTGATCTTTGTTGTCATAGTAGCGTTTAATGACTTTTTGTTGAAATGCACTGTAGTTTCGGTCGGTCATCGTCAGAAACCTGAGGTAGGAAAGAAGAATGTAAGCGACCAATTTTAGCGAACCACAGGAATCATCGGAACCTCGATTCGAGCCGTGTTTCGTGCGGGAATCAACTACGAATGTGACGGACGTGAATGCCCTTCCGACATTCATGCGATGCGTTTGTAGAAGGGCAGGGCGACGATTGTGGCAGGGATCAGCGTGCCGCGAAGATTCACCTGAACGACCGTGCCCAAGGCCGACGAAGCGACTGGAACATAGGCCATGGCAATAACTTTTTGCAGCGTCGGTGAAAACGTCCCAGACGTTACTTTGCCAACATCCAGCCCATTGATCTGAATGGGTGATTCTTCACGAGCAATGCGGCGACCCTCGAGCAATAGACCGACGCGAGCAAATTGCCGGCCCTGACTTTTGATCGATTCGAGGGCTGCCTTGCCAAGGTAATCTGGCTTATGAAATTTTACGGCGAATTCAAGACCCGCAGTGAGCGGATCAATGGTCTCATTCAATTCATGTCCATACAGCGGCATTCCCGATTCCATGCGCAACGTATCGCGACAACCAAGACCTGCCGGTAGGATGCCATATTTTGCGCCGTGTGCGAGCAGCGTCAGCCAGATTCGTTCCGCATCAGCAGATGGCATGACGAGTTCAAATCCATCTTCGCCCGTGTAGCCTGTGCGTGAAACAACCCCGCTGGTTTCCAGAAATTTCAATTCCGTCGCTGTAAAATATTTCATCAATGTCAGATCGAGTTTGGTTGCTGCAGTCAGTAACGTCAGGGCATGTGGTCCCTGCACGGCAAGCATGCCGGTGCTGAGCGTACAGTCTTGGAAATCAACTGCCGCGAAGCCTGCAGCATGCTTCAGCCAGTTCACAATATTTTCGCGGTTGGACGCATTGACGACCAGTTCCCAGCGGTCGGGAAGGCGATAGACGAGGACATCGTCGAGAATGCCTCCGTCTTTGCCGCAGATTAAAGAGTACCGCACATCGCCGACTTGCAGTTTTTCCGTATCGTTCGTCAATACTCCGTTCAAGAATGCCTGACTGCAATCGCCACGAAACTGGAGTCGTCCCATGTGTGAAATATCAAACAGTCCGACAGCGGTTCGCACGGCCGTGTGCTCATCGACGATCGACGAGTACTGTACGGGCATTTCCCAGCCGGCAAAATCGACCATCCGGCCATGATGTGTGTGATGCCACTGATTGAGAGGTGTTGTATTCATCCGGGAAAGTGTATTCTGCTCAGACGCTAGGATCAAACACGGTGTATTTTTCAGGATTCTTCCCGTGGCAGCATTTGTGCTCCTTCGAATAATGGTCGTGATTTTTCTGGGCGCTGGCATAGCCATGGGTCAAGATTGGGCAGTGCCGACCGCTGATGGCTGGCCTGGGACGCTGATCATCGTCGGTGGCGGCACTGTTCCGGACGATGTCGCAATTGCACTCAAGGAATCTTTGCACGGCGAGGGATCGTTGGTGGTGATCGCGGATGCAGCATCCGATCCGATGGAAGCAGCGGAGTCAGCGACGAAGTGGTTGGCCGAGGCCGAGATTTCCCGTGTTGTTGTTGTCGATTCGTCGCTCGCGGAAAGTACACGTGGCTTACTGACGGTCGCGGCGATTGATGCAGCCTCGGCTGTGTGGATTTGCGGTGGGCAGCAGTCCAAACTGCTAACGACATTCGCTGCGTCGGGAGTTGAAGGAGCATTGCAGAGACTGTTGCACCGCGGCGGTACAGTTGGAGGAACTTCTGCCGGCGCGGCAAGCATGTCAAAGGTGATGATTGCGGGCGGGGCAGAACAGCCGGAGATATCCGAAGGCTGGGATCTATTGCAAGGCGCGATTGTGGATCAGCACTTCACGAATCGCAACCGCCTTGCTCGATTGCAGATTGCTGTCGAAATGCATGCCGCGTGTGTAGGTATCGGGATCGATGAAGATACGGCCGTCTTCATCCATGGGCGTCAACTGCGTGTCACAGGGCGCGACAGCGCATCGGTGGTGCTTGCGAAGACGGACTATCGTGACGCCGAAGTCCTGCGGTTGGCGGCAGGCGAGGTTGCGGACCTGACGCAGCTGCGGCGCGCTGCCCGCCAGCGGGCATCGCGCGTTGATCCCGGTGAACCTCAATCAGGCAGTCCGGAAGTTCGAGCCGGTTCGCTCGTGATTGTGGGTGGTGGTGCAATGCCGGAAGACGTCGTGCAGCGTTTCGTGGAACTCGCTGGAGGAGCATCTGCAAACATCGTGGTGCTGCCAACGGCCGTGCCTCGTGAGGAAACGAGTTCGCAGAGTCCTGGCTTTCTGAAAAAAGAAAGCGTGGCCCACATCACCGTGTTGACTCAACGCGGGCCTGCTGAAGTTGCAAGTGAAGAGTTCCGCACATCGCTCAAATCCGCCACAGGGATTTGGTTCGGCGGCGGTCGGCAGTGGCACTTCGTGGATGCGTACGAAGGGACCGAGGCCCTTGAATTGTTGCGAGATGTCCTGCGACGCGGGGGAGTCATCGGTGGCAGTTCGGCTGGTGCCACCATTCAGGGTGAGTTTCTGGTTCGAGGACATCCTCACGGAAATTCGGTGATGATGGCCGAAGGCTACGAACGCGGTTTTGCGTTTCTTCCGGGGATGGCCATTGATCAGCATTTTTCGCAGCGGGGGCGATTTCCAGATTTGCTCCCAGTTGTGCGGCGTCATCCAAAAATGCTGGGTGTTGGGATCGACGAAGGCACGGCAATCGTCGTGACGGGCACAAAAGTCGAAGTGATTGGGCAACACTCCGCTCACTTTGTCTCGGCAAAGCTGTTGATGTCCATTCCAGCAGAACAGCCACTGCCTTCGACTGCGGAAGAAGCAGCCAAGTTCTATGTGTCCATCAAGACCGGGGAATCAGGAGACTTGAAGGCACTTTCACAATAGCCATCGTAAGCTAGAATTTTGCGGCTGGCGGGGATTGAAAGATCGTCTGAATACCAATCCTGCAGGATTTATCCTGCAGCCAAATTTAGCGCATCATTTTGCGGGTGAAATGACGTAAGCGAAGCTCAGACGGCAGCGTGTTTTACCAGTGGGATGATGCCGAATCGTTCGCCGGGTTGCCATAAAAGATCAACATGTTTCGCCTCTCTTGGATTTCAATAGGCTCATTCTTCGCAGCTTTGATTCTGTCGTCGATGCTCGTGGATCCCGGCATTGTTGAAGGTCGGCTCCTTGGCCCCGGTCTAACAATCGATGAACCGTTCGACATTCAGCAAGGGGTGTATCTATTTGATGCGCTGGTACAGCATGGGCCACTGCTTTTTTCGCCGTCTGGAGCAAGGGAAGTTTTCGGTTCCCCAGCATATTTTCCCGACCATCCACCATTGGGCCGCATCGTGGTGGGTGCCGCACATGATTTGACGTCTTGGTGTATCGCCGGATCAGAATCGATGGGCTACAACGTGCCTGCGGCCAGACTCGGATCCTGCTTTGCCTTTGCGATGACCGTCCTGCTGCTGTCAGAGTTCTGTCAGCGGCGATACGGCTGGGCGTCTTCAGTTTGCGTCGCCATCCTGATGATTAGCACGCCATGCCTGATGGGACATGCCAGACTGGCCGGATTGGAATCGGCGACAAATCTGGCATGGGTCGCGTCGCTGTTGCCACTTTTAGCTTGGTGGACCGAATCACGCCCACCGTCCACATTGCGCGCATGTCTCTCGGGTGTATTCTGGGGAATGCTGCTGTTGACCAAAATTCAGGGTGTTCTGTTACCACCGATTGTCTTCCTGTGGGCGGTGTGGCAGTTTCGCTGGCAAAGCCTGCGTCCACTCGGATGCTGGACTATTTGCGGCGGCATTGTGTTTCTGTCGGCTTGGCCATGGCTGTGGCTGGATCCAATTCATAACCTGCAGCAGTATCTTGGTCGCATGTCAGATCGTTCGACACTTTACTGCTGGTATTTCGGCGAACGCTTTGCCGACAAACTGGTACCGTGGCATTATCCGTTCGTCATGACGCTCTTCACATTACCTGTTGGCATGCTGCTGTGTTTGCTCGCAAGAGTCAAACGAAAGCAACCGGATGTGATCGATCAACTCCTGCTGTTAAGCATTACCGTGCCGCTCATCGTGTTCGCGTTACCAGGAACTCCCGTATACGACGGCAATCGCTTGTTTCTTATTGTCATGCCAGCGATCGCTGTCCTTGCAGCGCGAGCGTTCAGCCAATTCAACGAAAAGCCCAAAGGCACCAGAGATCCGTTGCAGACACCGATTTCATCGACAGTGGTGCGGTGGCAAGTGGCTGTGCTCAGTCTGCTCGCGCTGCAACCGTTCGGCTCACCAATCTTTTCTCCATATGCCATTTGTCAATACGGCCCGCTGGCAGGAGGCAGTAACGGCGCTGCTTGGATGGGAATGGAGTCCAGCTATTGGTCCGATGGCCTGAACGGTAGTTTCTGGCAACAGGTTCCGGAGAACTCGACGGTGTTCGTCGCGCCGGTCAGCCATCAGTATCAATTGCAGGACATCATGTCGTTGGTGCCGATTGTCCAGCAGCGAAATATCCGACTGGTCGCGTATGAATACGATCCCAACAGGCAAAAGGGATTACTGCTGCTGATCCATCGGCTGGCCGATCTGCGACCTGAACTCCGCACCGTGACTCCCGGAACCAAAGTGGTCGCAGAGACCAGCCTCGACGATGTTGTCCTCGCCCGACTCATTGATACCAGCACCGGCAAAAGTCCATGAACTTTCGCCAAGAGAGATTGGTGCTGGTGTCTTACCACTTCCAGTTGGTGACGCCTTTCAGATTCTGAATGCAATCCGCAGGCCATTCACCGCGATGTAGACGAATGATAATGTTTGCTCCTAGAGCCCATGTGCCGTCATGAGATTCGTTGTCCATGCCAGCAATATGCCCACTCAGCAGCACGTTTGGCATCGAAATCAATGGACTGTCGGCTGGCAGCGGCTCAACTTCGAACACATCCAGCCCGGCTGCGCGGAGCTTGCCTGATTTCAGGGCCCGAATCAATGCCGGCTCGTCAATCAATGGCCCGCGAGCCGTATTGATGATCACGGCGCCGTTCTTCATCGTGGCGATGGAGTTGTCATTGATCAGATGCTTTGTCGCCGGTGTCATCGGCGAATGCAGTGAGACGAAATCAGACTTCGCGAGCAACTCTTCCAGTGACACCATCCTAATCCCGTGCTGTTTCACAAAATCTACCGGTGGATAGGGATCGTAGCCAAGCACCTGCATTCCCAGTCCAATCGCGCGCGTCGCAGTGGCTTGACCGATGCGTCCCAACCCCACCAGACCCAAGGTGCATTCGGAAATCCGTGGCAACGGAATACGACTCCATGCACAGCGTCGTACTTCCTGATCCTGTGCCGGAAATCCTCGACCAATCGCCATCAACATCGCAATCGCATGCTCGGCCACAGCATGATGATTTACACCTGGCGTGGTTGCCACTACCACTTTCTGCTCGTCACAGGCCTGCAAATTGATGGAATCAAATCCTACGCCAGCGCGAGCCAACACACGCAGTTGCGGACTGGCGACGATGACCGCGGCAGGGTAGGGCTCTGATCCAGCAATGATCGCGTCAAATCCTGCGATCGCCTGAGTTAGGACTTCATTGTTCCAAAGATTCAACGCCCGATCTGGAACTAGGCATTCGTGTCCGGCTTCCGTAAAGAGTTTGAAATGAGGACCGGTCTCAGCATTCAATGCTGTGCACAAAACGCGTACCATATTGGTTCCTTAGTAAGTAGTATCGCAAGAAAAAAGCGGCATATTGCAGGACAAAATAAGAACCCCTCCCGCTGGATTTAATCGACAGAACCCGGATGAATTCATGCCAAACGTATCAGTCAGTCTTAATGCCGACAATCAGATCGAGGTTCATGTCGGAAGCGAATCCCGTGCGGGCGAATGTTATTATCTCGGACTCCAACCAAACAGCGAGAACTATGAATTTCTTCCAGTCGTGGGAGCCATCCAACTTGTCGGTGAATGGATTCGATTGCTGATCGAACTGAAAGACGGACAGCAGATGTTTGTGCCGTTCGATTTCTCAGACGAATCTACCCGTTGGCTAACGATGCTCCGCGACGGACGCGACGTTACAATCGTCTTCGGCTGGGCGCCAGTAGAAGGCTGGTTGATCTCCCCTCGAGACCTCTCAAAGTACGCTTTCGGCCTCCCCAGCTTCATGCCAGATGAACCTCTCCTCCCCCAGACGTTTTATCTGCCTCTCGTCCTCAGCAACCTGCGCCAAAGTCTGGCAAACTTGACAGCCCAAACAAGCCACTCCGAAATTCTTCGCTGCTCCAAAAATTATTGATTGGCAGAAGCCGATAGCAAGACTAGGCGGCGCGCCGGCTCAAGTGACGCGACAAACATCAGACGCAAAAAAACCCCAAGCTCCTTAAGAACTCGGGGTCATGTTTTACATTTTGAATGTTCGTTGCTTAGATCCCAGCAGTCTCCACGACCGGCCCGCTTCGCTTTCGGGACTTGACTCGATCACGTACGCCGCAGAACTCAATGATCGCCTGCTGCCCAGCATCACCAAGACGAACTGCAGCCAAACGTACGATCCGTGTGTAACCTCCGTCCCGATCTGCAAAGCGTTTTGCTAAATCGTCGAAAAGTATATCCACAGCATTTGTATCGCGAAGCTCAGAAAAGGCTCGCCGACGTAACGTCAACGCTGAGGCATTCGAATTCACCCAGTTCTTACCTTGCTCGGACTGCCGCCACGCATTCCACGCATCACTCCCTCGTTCAGCTGCCGTCCCATATTTTGCAGCTGCCTCGGAGATTTTGAGCGCCTTTCGAGCCATCGTGATCAGTTTTTCCACGATCGGACGCAGTTCCTTCGCTTTTGGCACTGTCGTCACGATGCGCCCAGCCACCTTAGGCTGCCCTTTGACACCTTCTTCGATGCGCACAGTGGAGATCAGGCTTGTGGCCATATTGCGAAACATTGCTTTGCGATGCGAAGCGTTTCGACCCAGTTTTCTACCAGCAACACGGTGTCTCATGTCAGACACTTACCCACTATAAACGAAATGCGTATCTCGTCCGAGCCGCCCCGAACCGACCAAACCTATGTTCACGTTACTTCAATTGTTGATTTGGCAACCGCATACCCAGCCGCAAATCAATCCCGCCTAGACGCTCACGTACCTCATCTAGAGTCGTTTCACCGAAGTTTCTGACCTGCAGTAACTCGTCCTCTGTTCGCACCACCAAATCCCGCACGGTGTTAATTCCCACCGACTCAAGACAGTTTGTGGCACGTACCGACAAGTTTAACTCCGCCAAACTCTTGTTGAGTTTCTCTTCCAATTCCATGTCTACTGGCGAATAACCTGTCGCTTCCATCATCCCACGCAGACCGCCCTCTGGCCCTGACTCCGGTCCGGGTTCCCGGAACGTGATGAAGCAGTTCAAATGCTTACGCAATATCTTAGCAGCTTCGACCAACGCCATCTCCGGCGTGATGGTCCCATTTGTCCAAAGTTCAAGGTTCAGCTTGTCGTAGTTTGTTCGCTGTCCAACACGCGTTTCTTCAATGTGATGACGAACTCTAGTGACCGGCGAAAATGCAGCGTCTAACGGGATGATCCCAACTTCAGGTTCGTGCTGATACTGCTCCGTTGCAGCCACGTACCCTCGCCCATTTTCGACCGTCATCTCAATATGAAACGGCACGTCGTCAGTCATAGTCGCAATCACGAGATCCCGGTTGATCACTTCAACTTGATCATCACAGATTACGTCAGCACCCGTTACCACTCCGCGGGTATTTTTCTCAATTCGCAGCGTCTTGCTTGACGAACTGTGATTCTTCACAACCAATGATTTCAGATTTAAACAAATGTCCGTGACGTCTTCAACAACACCAGGAATCGTAGTGAATTCATGCTGCACGCCTTGGATTCTGGCCCGTGTAATCGCAGAACCCTCAAGGCTCGACAGAAGTATCCGCCGCAGACTATTTCCGATCGTCGCGCCAAAACCTCGTTCAAAGGGTTCTGCCACAAATTTTCCATATGTTCCAGTTCGTGTTTCACGATCAACTGCAACTCGACTTGGCAACTCAAGCCCACGCCAACGAATTCTCATTTCCGCCCCTACACAAAATACTGAACAAAACAACAACGCGTTCCAGAAACCTTTATACGCGGCGACGCTTGGGCGGCCGACACCCATTATGAGGCAACGGTGTAATATCTTCGATCGACTTGATGGACATCCCTGACGACTGCAGACCAGTGATCGCACTCTCGCGACCAGCACCTGGCCCCTTTACCCGAATCTCTAACTCACGCACGCCTACCTTGACGGCTTTCTCGGCAACAGTCTCCGCCGCTCGTTGCGCCGCAAACGGGGTACTCTTGCGAGATCCCTTGAAGCCTACTGTTCCTGCCGTCGCCCAGCAGATGACGTCGCCTGTTGCGTCTGTCATCGTGACGATCGTATTGTTAAAGGTCGCCTTGATGTAGACGATCCCTTTGTTGACATTACGACGAATTTTTTTCTTCTTGACTTTAGCCACGCGACTCTCTCATTGATCCAGAAAAATACAAACGCAGAAAACTTAACGTCCACTCGGCAGATTACCGCTTGGCATCCTTCACGCCCTTCTTCCCAGCGACCGTCTTTTTGCGTCCCTTCCTGGTCCGTGCATTCGTTTTGGTTCGTTGGCCACGCACAGGCAAACCTTTGCGATGCCGAACGCCGCGGTAACACTGAATCTCCCTTAACCGGCCGATCTCTTGCTGCACCTTACGACGCAACGGACCTTCAACCGTATAATTTTTGTCGAGGTGATTGGTGATCCTGCTGACCTCATCCTCAGTCAATTCACCAGCACGAACATGAGGATCAATCCCCAGTTCATAGCAAATTTGAACTGATAGAAATGGACCAATACCATAGAGGTACGTCAGCGAAATATACGCTGACTTATTATTCGGGATGTCAACACCCAGAATACGTGGCATCTAAGAACTCCGAAACAAACAGCCGTTGACCCAACAAACACTCAGCCCTGACGCTGCTTATGCCGTGGATTTGACGAACAAATTACGAAAATACGCCCGCGACGACGCACGAGCTTGCAATGATCACAGATCCGCTTAACGCTTGATCGAACTTTCATGGTAACACCTTTGGTTTGATTCTGATACCTACCGAGCAGAACTTTTACTTATCGGAATCAAGCAGACCCGGATAATTCCGCATCACCAGATGCGAATCGATCTTTTGTACCAGATCCAAAGCCACTGAAACAATAATCAATAGACCCGTCCCGCCGAAGAAACTCGCAGTGACAAAGTCTCCCGTAATCGTATTTGAAATGATCGTCGGAATTACAGCCACTACAGCCAAAAAGGCTGCTCCTACGTAAGTGATTCGTAACATCACCTGCTCGAGATGTGCTGCTGTTCTACCACCGGGACGATAACCCGGGATAAAACTTCCATTGTCTTTGAGGTTCTCTGCCATGTCTTTGGGGTTGAAGGTTATTGCCGTCCAAAAATAGCAGAAGAAGTAGATTAATATGATATACCCAAGACTGTAGATAAATCCCTGTCCTGGCGAAAAACACTGCCCCAAGTAGGACATTGCTTCACCCCACCTCGAACCGCTCTGCCCCATGAATGCCTGACCCATTTGCGTGAACACAAAGAACGGGATCATTAACAAACTTGACGAGAAAATGATGGGCATCACGCCCGACTGGTTCACTCGAAGTGGCAACCACTGACGATTTCCACCCATGACGCGCCGGCCACGTACATGTTTTGCACTCTGAATCGGTATTCTTCTTTGACCCTGTGTGATAAAGACGACAACGGCTATTACCGTCACGAACACAACTGCCATCACCAACAGTTTTTCGATTCCGAATTCTGTCCCAATCTGCACGCCACCATTCGTTATCCCTTTAACCCACTTGGTGACGATGGTAGGCATCCTTGCAAGAATCCCTGCCATGATCAAGAGACTGATTCCATTTCCGATCCCATAGGCGTCGATCTGTTCGCCGATCCACATCAGGAAGACGGTCCCAGCTGTCATTACCAGAGTGCCAAACAACAGCCACTGAAATCCGTCGTACTCGGGCAGGATGATTGCTTGTCCCGAACCGCCCGAAGACATCGTCCGCAACAAAAAGAAACTTTGCAGTAAACACACTACGACAGTTGCATAACGCGTATACTCATTGAGCCGTCTCCGTCCGGATTCACCTTCCTTCTGAAGTTGCTCCAGAGGGGGATAAACCGTCGCTAACAGTTGGAATACGATCGATGCCGTGATATATGGCATGATCCCTAGCCCGAAGACCGATCCATTCTGCAGGTCAGAAGCTGAAAACACCGACACGACCTGCAAAAGACCGGCCAGACCGCCCTTGCCGTTGGCTGCATTGTTGACTGCTTGACCGACAGATTCATGGTCGATAAACGGCAGCGTGACATGAAACCCAAGGCGATAAACTGCGAGCAGCACGATCGTAAGAATAATTTTTCGACGTAGCTCCGGTACGCGGAAAACAGTTAGTAGTTTAGCAAGCAACCTGCAACTCCTTCCCGCGATGGATTCATCCCAGGGAAAACCTAGACCGCCCCAGTCGGAATGCGCTCAAATGAACCGCCAGCCGCAGTGATCTTCTGCTCAGCAGAAGATGAAAAACGGTGAGCACTAATTCGGAACTGCTTCGACAATTCTCCGTCACCTAGAACCTTGAGTTCATCGTACTTCGTCCGAATCAGACCCTTCTCCATCAACATCGACGGAGTAATCTCTGTGCCAGTCTCAAACGATTCATTCAACTCTCCAACGTTGACAACAGCAACATCAGGGGCGAAGAAATTGTTATTGAAGCCGCGCTTTGCCACACGTCTAAACAAAGGCATCTGTCCGCCGTGGAAACCCCTGCGACGGGATGATCCTGACCGACTGAAGAAACCTTTGTGACCGCGACCGGAAGTTTTTCCGTGACCCGAACCCGAACCGCGTCCAATACGCTTGCGGTTCTTTTGACGCTGAATACCAACATGCACATCGTTCAAAATCACAGCGACACCCCTCGCAGTCGTTCAATTTGTTCCCGTGTTCGCAGTTTCTTGAGCGCGTCCAACGTGGCTTTCACGAGATTCAATGGATTCGTTGAGCCATAAGCTTTTGTTAAAATATCGGTGATCCCTGCAGCCTCGACTACCGACCGCACACAGTGACCCGCGATCACACCCGTACCCGGTTTAGCGGGTAGTAACAACACTTGGGAAGCCCGATACTCTCCCAATACTTGATGCGGGATAGTGGTGCCCACGATCGGGACTGACACTTGTGTTCGATTTGACTGTTTGGTCGCCTTCTCAACTGCCAACGGCACTTCGATGGCCTTGCCGTAACCGTAACCGACACGGCCGTTGCTGTCGCCAGTTACCACAAGGGCTGCAAAGCTGAAACGCCGCCCGCCTTTGACCACGCATGCGCAACGACGAATCTGAATTACGCGCTCGCCAGAATCACTTCTGTTATCTGCACTGGACACCGATCACCTCAAGCACAAAAAACGATTTAAAAATCCAAACCCGCTTCGCGAGCCGCATCTGCTAACGCAGCGATACGTCCGTGATAACGAAATGAACCCCGGTCAAAAACGACCTTTGAGATTCCAAGTTTTTCCGCTCGCTCACCAATGAGCTTGCCAACCTTGCCGGCTGATTCCGCATCACTGCCGACACCGCCTGGGCCCGAGATCTCAGTATCAACGGTGCTGGCTGCAGCGAGCGTCGTGCCGGACGTATCATCAATAATCTGAGCATACATGTGGCGATTACTGCGAAATACGGATAGCCGTGGTCGACCATGCGCGTCTCGTACCACACGATTACGTACGCGATACTCACGTCGCTGATGTTGTTTTGCCAGTCGTGAACGAACACCCATTGCTGAACCCAATACCAACAAACAGACAAGAAATGACTACTTAGACCCGAACGCCTTACCAGACTTCCGACGGACAAACTCATCCTGATACCGGATGCCCTTGCCTTTGTAAGGTTCTGGTGGTCGCACAGCACGTATATTCGCCGCAAACTGACCACACGCCTGGCGGTCAGAGCTTTTAACTATCACATGAGTCGGGTCCGGCAGCTCGCATTTGACGCCCGCCGGTACTTCCAACACGATTTTGTTTGCGAAGCCGACTTGCAAAGTCAGTTTTGTCCCTGCAAGGTTAGCGTTGTAACCAACCCCAATGATCTCTAGTTTCTTTTCAAATGGCTTGACGAGCCCGGTGATCATGTTTTGAATTAAGCTGCGTGTCAATCCATGCAAGGCTCGGCTGCTCCGTTTGTCATCGGGGCGCGTCACTACCACATCGTCGCCCACGACAGCTACGATCATAGTTGGGTGAAACACGACACTTAGCTCGCCCGCAGGCCCAGTAGCGGAAACCTTTGTCTTGGTGACCTCTACTTTGACTCCACTGGGTATCGCAACAGGTTTTTTACCGATTCGAGACATGACTCAGTACCCAATCCAAACACAAGACATTCAAACAGCCAGTTGCACTACACTGGCCTCACCAGACCTGACAGACTAACTCACCACCAACGCCCTGCTTGTGGGCTTCGCGATTACTCAATACGCCCTTCGAGGTCGACAGCACTGAGATCCCAGTCCCTTGCCGCACGGGCTTCATTTCCCCAACACCGACATAAACACGGCATCCCGGCTTGGAGACACGTTCGATGTGCTGAATCACATGTTCGCCGTTGGGACCGTACTTGAGATTGACTCGTAGCATCTGGCAGACATCGCCTTGAACTACTTCGTGATCCCACACGAAGCCCTCTCTCGACAGGGCTTCAACGATGTGGATCTTAATTTTTGAAAGTGGAACGTCAACATACGGACGCTCTACGCGAACACCGTTGCGAATTCTTGTCAGCAGATCTGCTATCGGATCGGTCATCATATCAGCACTATTCCTCTATTTTACCAACTGGCCTTTTTCACACCAGGTATCAAACCGTCTAACGCCAAGTCACGAAAACAGATGCGACAGACTTTAAACTTGCGATAGACTGCTCTTGGACGCCCGCAAAGCCCGCAGCGATGCTCAATTCTGCTGCTGAACTTAGGTGTCCGATTCGCTTTTTCTATTTTTGCTTTGCTGGCCATTGACTATTCCCGGGTCCAAAATCCCATTGACGTTGTATTAATCCTCAGCCTTGAACGGCATTCCAAAGGCACGGAGCAAAGCTCGCCCCTCGTCGTCCGTCATTGCTGTAGTCACAAAAGTAATGTTCATTCCCTGTGTATTCGTCACCGTCTCAGGGTCGATTTCCGGGAAAACCATCTGTTCGTTCAAGCCGTAGTTGTAATTTCCGCGACCATCAAAACCCTTGGGGCTGACACCGCGAAAGTCACGTACTCGAGGAAGAACAAGCGTGATCAGTCTGTCCAAAAAATCATACATTCGCTTGCCACGTAACGTTACTCGGCAACCAATTGGTTGACCCTCACGCAACCGAAAACCTGCGACGGACTTCTTCGCTTTGCAGATCTGGGCCTTCTGACCAGCTAACTGCGTTAGCTGATCTGCGGCTTGATCCAAGCGTTTACGATCATTAACCGCCTCACCTACACCCATGCTCACCACTATTTTCTGGAGCTTCGGTATCGAGTGACTGTTAGCGCGGCCCAACGTCTGTTTGAGCTCCGGAACGATCCGTTTGTTGTAATCTTCGAGCAACCGAGCCATCTTGTGAACTCTTCAAAAACAGCATTCAATTCAGAAACAGACAACAGAAGAACTACACAACTTCGCTTGCGAGACTCACGATTTTCATAAATCGTTTCTCTCTCAACTCACGAGCTACGGCCCCAAAAATTCGGGTCCCTTTGGGGTTGCCATCGTTGTCAATAATTACGATCGCATTGCGATCAAATTTTACATAGGAACCGTCTGCACGACGAGCCGCTTTCTTGGTGCGGACCACTACGCCCTTCACCACCGAACCGGATTTAATCGCGCTGCCAGCCAAGCTTTTTTGTACAGCAACCACCACAATATCGCCCAAGCCTGCGTAACGCCTGCGGCTTCCGCCTAAGACCTTGATGCAGCGAGCGGATTTAGCCCCAGAATTGTCGGCTACATCCAGCATTGTTTGCATCTGAATCATCTGAACACCCCGATCCTGATCTTACAAAAAAACTGCTTCACGGCAGACGTTTAATAACAATCATAACAACTATTGAAGCCCACACCCCGCTACTAACAGCAGAATGCTAGGTTTGAGACGATTCTAGACCCGCCACAACCGCGGCAGCAGCGACCACGCGAACCAAGTCCCAACGCTTCGTTCGTGAACGCGGAGGTGCTTCGATAATCTCAACCGTGTCGCCTACTTTGGCAAGCTCACCCTCGTCATGGGCGTGACAGATCGTTCTGCCGCGAATGATCTTTCCGTATTTCGGATGCTTCATGCGACGTGCGATCTCTACCCGCAGAGTCTTCACCTGACAGCCGGCCACAATTCCAACCAATGTCTTTTTCATCTTCATCTGAATTGATACCAAAAATCAGGCTTTTGCGATTTCACGTTCACGCTGAATTGTACGGATCCGGGCGATGCTACGCCGCATCTTTTTCACGTTGCTCGGAACGTCATTCCGCTCTGTTGCAGCCTGAAACCGCAGACGAAATAATGCCTGCTGAGTTTCTCGAAGCTCATGCTCCAATTGCTCTACAGACATCTCACGGACCACGTTTGCTTTCGACATTTCCTATCACCTTACACACAACATGAACAGCTATCAGATTTCAGGGCGACGCCCAACCAGACGCACCCTCACAGGCAATTTGTGAGCCACACGCTGAAAACAGCTTTTCGCTGTATCATGCGTGACACCCTTCAACTCAAACAGAACCGTTCCCGGTTTGACAACCGCGACCCAACGATCTGGCTCGCCTTTTCCCTTACCCATTCGGGTTTCTAACGGTCTCGCAGTTACAGGCTTCTGAGGAAATATCCGAATGTAAACTCGACCCTCTCCGCGAACATACTGCGTGGCTGCGATTCGACAGGCTTCAATCGTCTGACCAGTAATATGACCTGGATCTACTGACTGCAATGCCCACTCACCAAAGACCACAGTATTGCCGCGAGTCGCGTTACCTCTTATACGTCCTCTTTGGCTTTTTCGATGCTTGACCCGCTTTGGCATTAACGCCATCTGCAGTCTCCTCGTTCGAATAGTCGCCCAGATCAATCCACACTTTTACACCAATAATCCCCATCGTTGTCGCCGATTCAGCAAGGCCGTAATCGATATGACGCCGAAGGGTCGATAGAGGAATCGATCCTCGACTCGCCTTCTCCTGTCGTGACATTTCGGCACCGCCCAAACGCCCCGACATTTGAATTTTCACACCGTAAACACCCGAGCTCATCACTTCATCAAGTGTCTTCTTGATAGCGCGACGAAAACTTCCTCGCTTTTGCAGCTGCTGGGCTATCTTCATCGCAACAAGCTTTGCGTTGCGATTAGGATTTGTGATCTCGACAATCTTTACATCCATCCGGCGTCCAGTCAGCTCTTCAAGCTCAGACTTGAGCTTGTCAACTTCCTGGCCCTTACGCCCAATAATCACACCGGGTCGAGCAGTGTGCATGTGCACCACTACTTGGTCCCTCGTGCGCTCGATCTCTACTCGTGCGATCTCGGCAAACGCATATTTTGTCGCGACAAATTTGCGGATCTTCTGGTCTTCCAGAAGGAGATCACCAAACTCACGCTTCGATGCGTACCAACGGCTCCGCCAAGTCTCCATGACTCCGACACGAAAACCGGTTGGCCTGACTTTCTGACCCATAACACGAACCCTGCTTGAAGCAAACCGTTTATGAAATACCCAATTCTGGAGCATCCACAGCCACATGAATGTGCGCCGTTCGGCGACGAATTAAATTAGCCATGCCCCTTGCCCGAGCATGAACGCGCTTAAACATCGGACCGCCATCCACTCGTGCTTCGGAGATCTTCAGACGATCAGGATTACGAACCCCGCGATCCTCCGCATTCGCGATTGCGCTCTTCAGCACACTCTCAATGAATCTGGCTCCACGGTTAGGTTCATACGCTAATGCGTTGAGCCCTTGTTCCGCGGACATCCCTCGGATCATGTCCGCGAACGGACGTACCTTTGTGGGGGAAATTCTTGCAAACTGATGTGAGGCACGTACTGACGCCATGACTACTTCTTACCTTTTGAACCATGTCCACGAAATGTTCGGGTGGCGGAAAATTCGCCCAGTTTATGCCCGACCATATCTTCCGTTACATACACACTCATGTGCATGCGACCATTGTGAACAAGGAATGTGTGACCAACGAATTCTGGTGAAATCGTACAACGACGAGCCCAAGTCTTCACTGGCTCCTTGCGTCCAGCCGAATTCAGCTTTTCAACTTTTTCCAGCAGACGAGGGTCTACAAAAGGACCCTTTTTCAACGAGCGACCCATTCAAACACCCTTCCAAAAACCTTACAACTTGACCTCACCGTAACGCACTGAACGCCGACGCCGGATGATTGCTTTCGCAGATGCCTTCTTCCGATTCCTTGTACGCCCACCTTTTGCTAACTTACCAGTCGGACTACAAGGATGACGCCCGCCTGAATTTCTGCCTTCACCACCACCCATCGGGTGAGCGGTTGGGTTCATGGCCGTGCCACGCACCCTCGGTCGAATACCCTTCCAGCGATTACGACCAGCTTTGCCGATCACAATGCTGCTATGTTCTGAATTTCCCAAGACCCCAATTGTGGCACGACAGGAACCTGGTAACCGTCGCACTTCGCCGCTTGGCAAAGTCACCTGCGCCCAGCGACCTTCGCGAGCATTCAAGGTGGCCCCCACGCCAGCGCTTCGGCACAATTGACCACCGCGACCAGGTTGCATTTCTATGTTGTGAACCATCGTTCCCGGCGGAATCGAACCCAGCAGCATACAATTCCCAACGTTCGGTTCCAGATTGACACCACTTTCAACGACCATTCCAGCCGCCAAACCTTCAGGTGCCAATATGTATCGTTTTTCGCCGTCAGCGTACTGCACTAGTGCGATGCGACTGCTGCGATTCGGATCGTACTCAATATGCGTAACAGTCCCACGCACGCCGTCTTTATCTCGCTTAAAGTCGATCTTGCGATAGAGCCTTTTGTGGCCGCCCCCGCGATGCAGAGACGTAATCTTGCCTTGGTTGTTACGACCGCCTTTTTTCTTGGCGCGAATCGTCAACTCTTTTTCCGGGCGCTTCTTCTTGTCCGTGATTTCTGCGAAATCACTGACCGAAGCACCGCGGCGACCTGGCGTAACTGGTTTGTAAAATCGAATCCCCATGACACCCACTCATCCGCACGACCAAATTTTTTTCAGACTTCGACGCCAATCTTAAAAGAACGCAATGCGATCTTCGTCGTGTAGCTTGACCACTGCTTTCTTCCAAGACTTTGTATGCCCAACGACCATCTTGTGCCGGCGCGGTTTGCCGACGCGAGTCTGCGTTCGTACAGCCACAACCCGCACATTCCATAATTGCTGCACAGCTGCCTTGATGTCCGTCTTCGTGGCGAGCGGATGTACCTCGAACGAATACGCATTCAGCTTTTCAGAAAGATGCGTACCTTTCTCAGTCACCAACGGTCGACGTATGACCTGATGCGCTTCTAGACTGACACCACTCACAACAAATGAACTCATTGAATCATCCAAACCTGAATTTTGCCTTGCAACTGCGAGTTACGCTTTGCGACCGAGCAGTCGATCCATTTCGCCGACCGTGATCACTAAATGACGCTGTCGGAGTAATGTGTATGCGTTAAGATCCGAGCCTGGTAGGATTTCCACGCCCTTAATATTTCTTGCTGACTTCCAAACATTTGGGTTGAGACCTTCAGTCGTCAACAATACCGACTTACCAGTCAGTCCGACGGCATTCAGAAATTGGGCAACAACTTTTGTTTTCGGTGCGCTGCACTGCCAACTGTCTAGCATCACTGCCTGTGCGTCTTGAAATTTGCTGAGTAACGCCATTCGCATTGCTTTACGAATCGCCTTTTTCGGCATTCTGTAGTAATAATCACGCGGCTTCTTAGCGAATGCGTGACCGCCCCCACGCCGCACGGGCGTTCGAATTGCCCCGGCGCGAGCCCGGCCAGTGCCCTTTTGCTTGAAGAGCTTGCGCGTGCTACCGGACACCATGCCGCGTGACTTTGTTTGCACCTCACCTAAACGGCGATTTGCGTTATACATCACGACCGCATCGTGCAGCAACTGATTGCAAATGACGTCAGAAACTTCTGACGGCTCAAATGCATAAGTGCCACACTCTGCACCAGCCATATTTCGAACAGGAACGGAAATCATGAAATCACCGACCAATATCAAATGCGATTCTTGACGGAACGACGCACCACCACATAACCACCGGTTGGGCCAGGGACCGCGCCCCGTACGAGCAATATGTTTGACTCGCCATCAACCCGCACCAGTCTGAGATTCTTAGATGTCACACGCTCGCAACCATAATGGCCCGGCATCTTAGTACCTGCGAGCACCCTAGAAGGGTCCGCACTTTGACCAATCGAACCACCGTGTCGATGCACTCGTTTTGCACCATGGCTTGCTGGCATACCCCCGAAGTTATGCCTTCGCATAACCCCGGTAAACCCGCGACCTCGTGATACGCCTATGACGTCCACGAACTTCAAGCCTTCCAGCAGTGTTGGTCCGACAACTTGACCCACTTCTAGGCCGTGAGCAGAGTCTTTACAGCGAAATTCGCGCACAAACCGCTTAGGTTCACATTCAGCCTTTGCGATCGGGGCAACGCCAGCCATGCTGCGAGACTGTTGTCTTCGACCATTGAGTACGGCAACATGGCCGCGCACTGAGCGCGACGACTTGGCTCGGGAACGATCAGCGAATCCGATCTGCACGGCATCGTAGCCGTCCCGATCCATGGAGCGGATCTGAAGCACAACGCACGGGCCAGCCTCAATGACAGTTACAGGCACAATCACGCCGTCGGCGTCATAGACCTGAGTCATTCCAATTTTTCGACCAAGTAAACCAACTGACATAGCTCTGCACCCGCGAGCAGAAAGTAGAAAGAGACAAGCCTTAACGGCCCGCCAGAACAGACGACACTAATCACAATCAATCAAAACTAGCTTGTAGCCGTTGCTTTGATTTTTATATCAACCCCAGCCGGCAACGAGAGCTTGTTCAAAGCATCCACCGTCTTACCAGTGGGCTGAATGATGTCGATCAGCCGCTTATGCGTCCGAATTTCGAATTGCTCACGTGACTTTTTGTCAATGTGAGGACTTCGAAGCACCGTGTACCGCTCTATTCGAGTCGGCAACGGAACCGGACCATGAACGATTGCCCCTGTACGCTTTGCTGTATCGACTATTTCCGCTGCAGACTGATCCAGCACGGAGTGGTCATACGCTTCCATCCGAATTCGGATACATTCTTCTGCACCAGCCACCGCAAACCGCCTTGAGCAAACTAGTTACGTAAAACGAAACCGTACCCCCCGAGAAACGGGGAATCGCGGATTGTAAAGTTCGTGTGTGTTTCTGTCAATCAATAGGCAACAGAAATCACATACTTCGGCAGAACGTCTCTGAAACTGAAATCACATCATGTGATCTACTGCACTTGATGGTGCAATTTCATAGCGGCAGGGCTGCATCGTGTAGGATGCCCGACCTTGAGAAAGACTCCGGATCTGATTTGAGTAGCCGAACATTTGGACGAGCGGCGCTTCACATTCAAGCACATGCAAGTCGCCACGCCGGTTGGAATTCATGATGACTGCCCGTCGAGAATTCAAATCTGACTGGATATTTCCAAGGAATTCCTCGGGTGTTACAACCTCTAATGACATGATTGGTTCAAGGATCGCCATTTTACCGTCGCTCAAGACTTTTCGAAATGCATCCGCTGCTGCCATTCGAATGGCCACCTCGTTGCTTTCGCCTTCTCGATAACTGACCGACGTGATGGTGAGACTCAAACCCATCATAGGGTTGCCGTAAACCCCGCCACCTTCCGCTTCTTTCTGAATAGATTCCAGCAGGATCTGGAGTGCTGGCTTGGGGAGTGCTTCGGTTGGGAGGTGATGTCCGACGATGATCCCGGTGGTTCCATCTTTGATTTCTTGCGCGCGGAGTGAGACGCCAAAACCAATGACTCCCGAAGGCAGATGCTTAGAAAAATCGATGTTTACGGTGATTTCGCCAGTCAATCGTTCCCGATAGCTGACGCGCGGCTTGTGGAATCGCACCTTCAAATTGAAATCACGCTCCATGCGGTGTTGAATGACTTCCAGATGCAATTCGCCCATTCCACTGATAATCGTCTGCCCGGTTTCGGCATTGGATTTGACGTGAAATGTCGGATCCTGACGCTCCAGTCGCTTGAGTGTTTCATCAAGTTTTTTGCGGTCATTGCTCGATTCTGGCTCAATCGCCATGGAAATTACGGTTTCTGGAAACACGATGGATTCTAGGGCGATTGGCGACTGCGGGTCGCACAAAGTGTCACCTGTGGCAGAATCCCGCGGTCCAATAATGCCGCAGATGTCTCCTGTCTCGACTGTTTCCACTTTTTGGCGGGAATCAGACTGAATGTGCCAGAGTTGCGTAACCATCTCCTTCTTCCCGGTGCGTGGGTTCAACAGCTTGGAGTTCCCGGTGAGAACACCAGAATAGACACGCGCAAAATACAAATCGCCATGTGCTTCCGCTTGGACCTTAAACAACAGCACACAGACCGGTTCATCCACGGCAGGCTTGCGTACGCTCGTCTGGCCTACCTGTTTTCCGGAGGGAATCAGGCCTTCCACGGGCGGGCGGTCGAGTGGGCTTGGCAGAAAATCGCGGACACCATCGATCACCGGCTGGACACCCACATAATCGAGCGATGCTCCGCAAAATACGGGGTATAGTGTGCCGCTGAGAGTCGCTTTTCGGATGGCCGCAATCACGACATCGTGGGGCACGGAATCCCCTTCGATGCAGGCTGCCATGACGTCATCATCGATTTCTGACAATACGTCATACAGTTCCGACCGCCACAGAACAGCGTCTTCCTGATATTCTGAGGGAATCTCTTCCACGCGGAATTCTAGGCCTCTGGACTCAGCATCCCAGTACATCGCCTTCATTGTCAGAAGGTCGATCACACCCGTGAACCCGTCGGTATTTGTCGTCGGGCCAGCTCCGATCGGAATCTGCAACGGCAGCGTCTTACACTTCAATCGGTCGCGAATTTGATTTAAAACACGGTCAAAACTCGCCCCGATGCGGTCCATTTTGTTGATAAAACATATTCTGGGCACACCGTATTTCGTAGCCTGACGCCAAACGGTTTCACTTTGAGCCTCCACTCCCTCAACCGCGCTGAAGATCACGACCGCTCCGTCTAACACGCGCAGACTGCGTTCGACTTCCGCCGTGAAATCCACATGTCCCGGCGTGTCGATGAGATTGATCGTGCAGCCTTTCCACGGACATGTCACCGCCGCCGAATAGATTGTGATGCCTCGCTGCGCCTCTTCAGGATCGAAATCGGTCTCGGTGGTTCCATCATCAACGTTTCCCATCCGGTGCGAAGCCCCCGTGTAATAAAGGATTCGCTCGGTCGTGGTCGTCTTTCCGGCATCGATATGAGCAATAATGCCAATGTTTCGGATAGATTCAATTGCGCGAGACATGAGCAGGAATGACCGTCAAAAGGAATGTTTCAGAAATCGCCAGACACATAAGGCGAGGGTAATACTACTCTCAGCAGTGGCAGAGCCGCGAACATTATCAGCTTCATCGATTGATGACTAATGTCCGAAACGACAGTGGAGAATTGTTCAAATTGAATGTGTCCGGCTGATTCTTGTTTGCGCAGTCCGATGCGATGATCGCGCGCGGGTGTGTTTTTTTGCGGAGACGGATCGCCAACGCCAATGGCTGAATGGCGAGATCGTCATTGTGACACCACCCAAATCCCTTGCCGACGTTTCACTTTCGGTCAGTCGGTTGTTCCGCTAACCAGCATTTTCATCGATCTGCCGTGCGTTGATTCTGTTGTAAAGGCTATCCCAGTCGATCAGCGTGAGCTGAGTCTGCCAGATGTCTCCGCGTCGAAGGTCATCGATCCCATTGTTCTGAGATTCGAGGGTGTTGACCTGAATTGCCTGATCGGTGCCGTCGATTGTGCCTGTCACAGTTTTTCCGTATTCGTACCCAGGATATTTGACCGATGCGCCCATCGATGAGGTGACTCGGTCGATCAAAATGGCTGCTTCGAAGATCTGATCGGCTGCGTTGGAGACAAGATGCCCGCGCGCATTTCCGTGTCGCGGGGCCGCATTCATGGTAGCGACAAGCTGGAGAAAGTCGGACAACATTTTCTGAGTCGCCGATTCGGACGACTCTTCTTCTTCGTCGGATTCAAGCGATTCAGAAGCACACACTGGTGCAAGCGATGTGTGCGGCGTGCCCAGAAAAGATGCCGTGTTGTCGGGGGAAGTCATCGGCGGGCCATCCGTCAGATTCCTGAGAAACGATTCCGGCACGATCTGAATGTGCTGCGCCTGCGACCAGTCGGGAAACAAAGGCATATCAATCCGTACGGTAGCCCTCCATTGAATCGTGTTGTCCATTAAATCGAGGCTGAAGGCTGCCGTTGTCGGCAATACAAAAGTAAATTCTTCCGATACCAATTCGCCTGCCGTCAAGATGTCATTGGATCGCACGACCAGCTTCTGTTCCCAAATCTTGTGGGTGTGCGTTGTGGTTTTTGTTCCGCTCCCGGACGTGGCGGATTCCTCTCCCAGGAGCGTCACTCCGATGCTGTTGATCCGAAACCGCTTGCGCGGCTGGAACTGGATTCGCGCCGTCCATTGCTCGCCAGGGGCCACGACAACATGCGGAGTCGAAAGCTTTACTTCGCCCAAGCGACCAGCCAGCACATTTTTGCAAAATCGGCTGGGGCCTTTAATGAGCAGGAAGAATGCGAGCGAGAACATCATGGATAAGATCGCTAAAATGATGTTTGGCGGAGTTGAGGACTGACCTGCCGCTGGCGTCAGGGCGATGATCTCATTTCTACTTCCGACAAAATGTGCCGGGGGTTCACCCGGCACAAGGACATAGTCTTCTTCGGCTTTAGGATCGAAGGCCCACGGAACATTCACCTCGACTGACACGTAGTGATCTACGTTGAGCATCGTGCCATGATAAGTCACCGGATAAGTTGGTGACCGCAGTGAAAATGAAAACTCCAGCTCTTCGCCTGGCGAATACGATCTGGCGTCTTCCAATTCAACCGTCTCTTTCGTTCCGCCTGATACATTCCCGCGACCATGCGTCCGCCATTGGTGCGTCAATGTGACCCCGTTGCTCTTCATGGAGTTGTTGATCCGGATGTAAACCCGCCCCGTAACAGTTTCACCACCAGCGTACGTGCGGTCCTCACGATCGAATTTAATTTGCAGGTCGCACTTAGACATCCTGAATATTCCTGAGCTGCTGAAAGGTGTCGTACATCGCATGTTCCATGCTGCGAATATCTGAACCAAACTGCGCGAATAGTTTCGAGGCTGTGGAAATCGTGATCGCCGGAATCTGTCCGTCAGCACGCCGCGCAGCCTGCACCCTCGCGTTGAGAAGTGTATGAACACGTAACTCGTCGGTGAATTGATTTGCGGCGACTGTGAGGATGGGCCGACCGGCCCGCCGAAGGGCATTTTCGAAATTCTGATGAGTTCCCAAGATTAACTTCCGATCTGTTCTAAACGTCTGCCAGCGTTGCCGCCGAGTTAAGCGTTGGGCTTCGTCGATCAGCAATGGCTCTCCCAATTGAGGAATCGCAGGGCGTTGTCCCTCCGGAAGATGGACGTAGGCATTATTGGCAAAATGCGTGGCAAGCGCCAGCAGGTGAGTTGTCTTTCCAAATCCCTTTTCTCCGATCACTTGCACGACCGACCGCGGCAATGCCAGATGCCGCAGCGCTGCGTCGCAGTCCACAATGGCCCCCGCTGTCCGTTCAGCAACTGTCAGCTCACCAAACGGATTGCGCCGCAAATTCAAATAAGAAAAAGACAAGGCTGTCAAGCAGCACCTCAAAGAGCGGTGGACAATCCTAATTCGAGTTAGTATGAGACATGATATCAAAGTGGTCAGATTGTCACAGGCAAAGGGGATTGCATGCGATCAGCAAAATTCAGGCAACTCATGTCCGAAGTCAGCCGACGCCGGATGCTGCAGCTCGGCGCGGCAGGTCTGCCGGGATTGTTGAGTGCGCGGTCGCTGCACGCGGCGACGGATAAGACTCTGGTTGCCAAAGCCGATCACTGCATCGTGTTGTTTTTGAACGGCGGGCCTAGTCATCTAGACATGTGGGACATGAAGCCGGAAGCCGCCGCAGAAATACGCGGCGAATTCGCGCCGATTTCCAGCAGTCTGCCGGGAGTTCCCGTCTCAGAACATCTGCCGCGGCTTGCGCAACAGATGCACCGCACGACGTTGATTCGGTCCATGCATCACAGCGTCAATAATTCGCACGCCGCCGCGGTTTATGCCGCGTTGACAGGACATGATCGAGGTGAGCAGGGTGGTGGTGCAAAGCCGTCGGATCATCCGTCGCCAGGTTCTGTGATGGCCAAGCTGCGACCGGCCGCCAATCGTACGTTGCCTTATATCTCGCTGCCGTACAAAACCAAAGAAGGCGCGGGCGGACCGCTGCAGCCTGGATTTCTTGGCGGCTTCATGGGGCCGACATTTGATCCCTTCTGGGTCCTCAACAATCCTGATGCCGCAGACTTTCACGTCGATAATCTCGCGTTGCCTGCGCCCGTGACACCAGCACGCATGATTGATCGCTCGCGATTGTTGTCAGACCTCGGACGCGGACTTAAGATTAGCAACGAATCGTCGTTGACGGCGATCGATGACTTCCAATCGCGCGCGTTTGAACTGCTGACCTCCGATGCCGCTCAGCAGGCGTTTGATCTGAATCGGGAAACTCCAGAAATGCGGGCTCGTTACGGACGCAATATTTACGGGCAGAGTACTCTGCTGGCCCGCCGCCTCGTTGAATCAGGAACGCGATTTGTCACGCTGTCATGGGCTCCGGATGCCAACGCGACTTGGGATACCCACGGCGACAATTTCAACAAGCTGAAGAAAATCTTGCTGCCGGAGTTCGACGCTGCCTGCAGCAGCCTGTTGCAGGATTTAGACGATCGTGGTCTGCTGGAGCGAACGCTCGTCTGTGTCCTAGGCGACTTTGGGCGAAGTCCCAGAATCAACGCCAACGCGGGTCGCGACCATTGGAACTCGTGCTACACAGTCATGCTGGCCGGAGCCGGAATTCGGCAAGGTTTTGTCTATGGTGCCAGCGACCGAACAGGTTCCGTGCCGGCTGAATCACCGGTCAGCCCCGGTGACGTGATGGCGACAATTTATCGTCTGCTCGGCGTGCAATCGACCACGCAGATCCTTGATTCCCTCGGACGACCGCACGAAGTCGTGCCCCAAGGCCGGGTGATCAGCGAGATCATGGCGTAGGTCCTTTCTGCCGGAAGAACCTATCCCGGCGCGCTGGGAGATCGATGCTTACTTCGTTACGCTACGATGCCACCGGAAAATTCGAAACGATAGGAATCACTGTTCATGAACCGCCGACGTCTTGGAAACAGTCCGCTCACCGTCACCGACATCTGCATGGGCACGATGACCTTCGGAGTTCAGTGTGATGAGAAACTCTCCTTTGAAATCATGGATCGTGCCTACGAGGCCGGGATTGATTTCTACGACGCTGCCGAGATGTATCCCGTCCCACCGACGATCGAGTTGTTCGGACGCACAGAAGAATTTGTCGGTCGCTGGCTAAAGACAAAGCCACGTGAATCGGTGATCATTGCTACTAAGATTACGGGCCCCGCTCACGGTTGGTTCGTGCCCCCAGTTCGGCATGGTCATTCGGCACTTGATCGACTGCAGATCATGCGGGCCGTGGAAGCCAGCCTGCGCCGCTTGCAGACAGACTACATCGATCTGTATCAGACGCACTGGCCCGATCACGGTGCCCGTTACGAAGACGTCCTTGAACCACTGACCAAATTGGTGAAGCAGGGCAAGATTCGAGTCATCGGAAGTAGCAACGAAACCTGCTGGGGGCTCATGAAGAGTCTCGCTGCTGCCGAAAAATATGATCTCTGTCGCTACGATACGGTGCAAAATAATTTCAGTCTGATCAATCGCCGCTGCGAAAGTGAACTGGCTCAGGTTTGTCGCCGCGAAAACATTGGTCTGCTTCCATTTTCACCACTGGGCGGCGGAGTCCTCACCGGAAAATACATCAACGGCGATCCGCCGGGTGCCCGCTTCACCGAATACCGCAAGCTGGGTGAACGCCAGCAGAAACTCGCCGATCGATTCCTTAACAATCGAGTCTCCGAAACCGTCAATCGCCTGAAAGTTATTGCCGACGATCTGGGGATCACGCTCACCGCAATGTGCGTGGCGTGGAGCAAACAGCACGATTTTGTGACTTCAACAATTATCGGGGCTACCACCGTCGCTCACCTGAATGAAAGCCTTGCGGCAGACGGCCTGATCCTCGACAAAGAGACTCTCCGGCGCATCGACGAGATCGACGTGGCGATTCCGAATCCCATGAAAGAAGACGGCCTGCGACGCTTGTGAAGCGCTGCATGTCGTCCTACGAATGCATCACGCAGCCGCCGTCCACGTTGATCGTCTGGCCCGTCACTTCGCTGGCTCGCGCACTGCACAGAAAGACGATCATCGCCGCGATGTCATTAGGCTGCTGCCAGCGTCGTAGCGGAATCACCTGATGAATTTTGGCTGCTGCCCAATCTGCATACGATTGCCGTTTTTCTGGTGGCTGTTGGTCGTGCCACGATTTCCAGACGGATTCATTCAACGGCGTCTTTACCATCCCTGGACAAACGGAGTTCACGCGCACGCCGGATGCTGCGAGATCCTTCGCCATGCATTGCGCGAAATTGATATTCGCTGCCTTGCTCGCACTGTACGGCGGGTCCGTCTGCGATCCCATTTGACCGGCAACGCTCGACAGAAAAACAATCACCCCTGCCCCACGAGACTGCATCGCCGGTCCGGCCACATGAGCCACATGCACCATCCCCAGGATATTGACATGCAAAACTTTTTCCCACGCCGATACGGGAACGCGAGTAAACGGAAACCCGAAGTGCCCGGAACCAATCGCCGCAGCGTGTACGAGGATTTCTACGGGCCCCAACTGCGCTTCTGTCTCCCGCCATGCGGCTTCCACGGCTGTCAGACTTGTGACATCCACCGACTGGATCATCTCGGCCCCAACCGTCTCTGTGACCGCTATGTCCCAGACCGCAACGCGAACTCCTTCCTGCGCCAACAACCGTACCGTCGCCGCACCAATCCCACTCGCCCCACCGGTCACAATGGCCACTTTTCCAAGAATGCCAAGATCCAAATTCAATCTCCTTTAAAATTTCCTGACTCTACCGGATTCTATGTGCATTCAGGAAAAACGGATTTATAACGTGCATTCAGGCCCAACGGGCCGGCGCTATGTCAGCCTAGGGCATCGCCCCAAGGAAGAAAACTGAAGACAGATCTTAAAAGACGATTCAAAACATTCGATGTCGGTGCCGTGGACATTCAGGTCTGCGCGCTCGGCAAATCCTCCGTGAGATTGTGCGGCCCTCGTATTTCTAATTTGATAACGGCACGCACGATTGGAACAATCCCCTCTCTGAGCAGCGTACGCAAGGAATTTCCGGAAGTCCACTGACAGCCCGTCTGCGGATCCGTTGGGTGCAGGCTCAAAACACCGAAGTAAACATTCGCCGAAGGCGTGGGCCGCTTGCGCAGCGTCAAGAACAAAACTGAGCATTTTTCTATCGCAGCCACAGTCAGCAGCCGAAAATGGTGCGGGCGGGACGAAGTCCGGTCACTCCGGTCAGGATGAGTCGATTTGCCGTTGATCGATGGTCGAATTCTGCAATTCGGACAGGCGATCCGGCGACATGTTCCATGGTAAAAATTCGGAAACGTCGGTCGGGGCTTTGCCGCCGGAATTGGCACATGCTTCTAGGTACAGCATCAACCAGCG